>NZ_JBMNDR010000005.1:0-72767 GCF_052543235.1 Streptomyces sp. SAS_272
GAATCCCCGCCCCGCCGGCTCCCGCCGCCGCCTCGAAAGCCCCGACCCCGCCCATGACAGGAAGGCCGCACGCCGATGACCCGGGTGCTGGTGGTGGAGGACGATCCACAGCTCGTACGAGCCCTTGTGATCAACATGCAGGCCCGGCACTACGGAGTGGACGCGGCGCCGGACGGCGCCACCGCGCTCCGGCTGGCCGCCGCGCGCCAGCCCGACGTGGTGGTCCTCGACCTCGGTCTGCCCGACATGGACGGCGTCGAGGTGATCAAAGCGCTGCGCGGCTGGACCCGGGTGCCCGTCCTGGTCCTGTCCGCACGTCGCGCGTCCGAGGAGAAGGTCGCAGCCCTCGACGCGGGCGCCGACGACTACATCACCAAGCCGTTCAGCATGGACGAACTCCTGGCCCGGCTGCGCGCCGCCGTGCGTCGCACCGAGGCCCTGCCGCTAGCCCCCGAGACGACCATGGTCACCACGGACGGCTTCACGGTCGACCTGCTGGCCAAGAAGGCGACCCGCGGCGGACGCGACGTGCGCCTCACCCCGACGGAGTGGCATCTGCTGGAAATCCTGGTCTGCAGCCCCGGTCGCCTCATCACCCAGAAGCAGCTGCTCCAGGAGGTCTGGGGCCCCTCCTACGGAAGCAAGACCAACTATCTTCGGGTCTACATGGCGCAGCTGAGGCGCAAGCTCGAAGCTGACCCCGCCCACCCGCGCTATCTGATCACCGAGCCGGGAATGGGCTACCGCTTCGAGTCATGACGCGCTCTCCATGCTCCTGACCGCACACGACCGCAGAGGCGAGAAGATGGCACGCGGCAAGCTACGGATATATCTCGGCGCGGCACCGGGCGTCGGCAAGACGTACGCGATGCTGTCCGAGGCGCACCGCCGTATCGAACGGGGCACCGAATGCGTCGTGGCCTTCGTGGAGCACCACGACCGGCCGCGCACCGAGGTGATGCTGCACGGCCTGGAGGAGGTGCCGCGCAAGGAGTTCGAATACCGCGGCGGCGTCTTCACCGAGATGGACGTGGACGCCGTGCTCGCCCGGCACCCCGCGGTGGCCATCGTCGACGAGCTGCCCCACACGAACATCCCCGGCTCGCGCCACGCCAAGCGGTGGCAGGACGTCGAAGAGCTGCTCGCGGCCGGGATCGACGTCGTCTCGACGGTCAACATCCAGCACCTGGAGTCCCTCGGTGACGTCGTCGAGTCGATAACCGGCGTCCGGCAGAAGGAGACCGTCCCGGACGAGGTGGTGCGCCGCGCGGACCAGATCGAACTGGTCGACATGTCACCGCAGGCGCTGCGCCGCCGCATGGCGCACGGAAACATCTACAAGCCGGACAAGGTGGATGCGGCCCTGTCCAACTACTTCCGGCCCGGCAACCTGACCGCGCTGCGCGAGCTGGCTTTGCTGTGGGTCGCCGACCGGGTCGACGAGTACCTGAACGAGTACCGTAGCCAGCACCAGGTGTCGAAGATCTGGGGCTCGCGCGAGCGGATCGTGGTCGGCCTGACCGGCGGCCCCGAGGGCCGCACCCTGATCCGCCGGGCCGCGCGCCTGGCGGAGAAGGGCGCCGGCGGGGAGGTGCTGGCCGTCTACATCTCCCGCAGCGACGGACTCACCTCTGCCTCACCAAAGGAACTGGCCGTGCAGCGCACCCTGGTGGAGGATCTGGGCGGCACCTTCCACCATGTCGTCGGCGACGACATCCCCGCAGCTCTGCTGGACTTCGCGCGCGGCGTGAACGCCACTCAGATCGTCCTCGGTGTGTCCCGCCGCAAGAGCTGGCAGTACGTCTTCGGGCCCGGCGTCGGTGCGACGGTGGCCCGCGATTCGGGGCCCGACCTGGACGTCCACCTCATCACGCACGACGAGGCGGGTAAGGGACGCGGCCTGCCGGTGGCCCGGGGCGCACGCCTTGGCCGCTCCCGCGTCATCTGGGGCTGGCTCACCGGCATCGGCGGTCCCGCACTGCTCACGTTGCTGCTCACCCACGTCGACGCGGACCTCGGCCTCACGAACGACATGCTGCTGTTCCTGACGCTGACGGTGGCGGCGGCCCTGCTCGGCGGCCTCCTGCCGGCTCTCGCCTCGGCGGCGGTCGGCACGATGCTGCTGAACTGGTACTTCACGCCCCCGGTGCACCGCATCACGATCGCCGATCCGAAGAACATCCTGGCTCTGGTGATCTTCGTTGGGGTGGCGGTCTCCGTGGCCTCCGTCGTGGACCTGGCGGCCCGCCGCACCCACCAGGCGGCCCGGCTGCGCGCCGAGTCGGAGATCCTCTCCTTCCTCGCGGGCAACGTGCTGCGCGGCGAGACCGGCCTGGAGGAGCTGCTGGAGCGGGTCCGCGAGACCTTCATCATGGAGTCGGCGGCCCTGCTGGAGCGCACGAGTGACGTCGAGCCGTGGACCTGCGCGGGCCGGGTCGGCCCCGGGCAGCCGGTGGAGCGGCCGGAAGACGCGGACGTGGACATGCCGGTCGGGGACCACATGTCGCTCGCCCTGTCCGGCCGCGTGCTGCCCGCCGAGGACCGCCGTGTACTGGCCGCCTTCGCCGCCCAGGCCGCCGTCGTCCTGGACCGCCAGCGCCTGCAGTCCGAAGCGGACCAGGCCAAGGAGCTGGCCGAGGGCAACCGCATCCGCACCGCCCTGCTCGCCGCCGTCAGCCACGACCTGCGCACCCCGCTCGCCGGGATCAAAGCCTCCGTCACCTCCCTCCGCTCCGACGACGTGGAGTGGTCCGAGGAGGACCAGGCCGAACTCCTCGCCGCGATCGAGGAGGGCGCCGACCGCCTCGACCACCTGGTCGGGAACCTGCTGGACATGTCCCGCCTCCAGACCGGCACTGTCGAGCCGCTGATCCGCGAGGTGGACCTGGACGAGGTCGTCCCCCTGGCACTCGTCGGCATCCCCGACCCCGAGTCGGCCGTAGCTCTGGACATCCCCGAAACCCTGCCGATGGTCGCCGTCGACAAGGGGCTGCTGGAGCGCTCCGTCGCCAACGTCGTCGAGAACGCGGTCAAGTACAGCCCGGACGGCGAGCCGGTGGTGGTGTCGGCCAGCGCGCTCGCCGACCGCGTGGAGGTGCGCGTCGTCGACCGGGGCCCGGGCGTCCCGGACGAGGCCAAGGACCGTATCTTCGCGCCCTTCCAGCGCTACGGCGACGCCCCGCGCGGCAACGGCGTCGGCCTCGGCCTCGCGGTCGCCCGCGGCTTCGCCGAGGCCATGGGCGGCACCCTCACCGCCGAAGACACCCCTGGCGGCGGCCTCACCATGGTCCTCACCCTCCCGGCCGCCCCCAGGCACGCGCCCACCCCCACCGACCTGTCGGCGACGGTCACGTCGTAACTCCGTAGACGGTGTTCCTTGCCGGAACCCGGCAACCTGTACGCCCGGGTGGTGCGCATCAGTGATCTGTCAAAGACGTACCAAGAGCAGGTAGGGTTCCCAACGGTGTGCCGGGAAGCCTGGTCGGCGAGCAGAGGCGTGATCTCTCTTCCGATCGGGGGCGTTTCCGGTGGTACTCGTTGCTGTCTTCGGGGTGGCTCTGCTGATCGCGGTGCTGCTGTCCGGGCTCGCCGCCCGTACCGTGCTGTCCACTTCCCTCCTCTTCCTCGCCGGCGGCGCGTTGGTCAGTGACGGGTTCCTCGGGCTGATCCACATCACGCCGGACAGTGAGATCGTGTCGGTCACGGCCGACCTGGCGCTGTTCGCGGTGCTGTTCACCGACGGCCAGCACGTCTCCTTCGCCAAGTTGCGCGCCAACTGGCGTAACCCTGCAAGGGCGTTGGGCCTGGGCATGCCGCTGGCGTTCGTGTTCATGGCATTGGTCGCCCACTACCTGGTCGGCCTGGACTGGACGACGTCGTTCCTGGTCGGCGCGGTACTGGCACCCACCGACCCGGTGTTCGCGTCAGCGATCGTGGGCCGCAAGGAGGTCCCGGCCAAGCTGCGGGAACTGCTGAATGTCGAGAGCGGCATCAACGACGGCCTCGCACTGCCGGTGGTGGTGCTGCTGATCGCGGCCGCAGGCCCGGTCGCCGGTCACACGAGCGAGGCGTCGCTCGGGACGATCGCGCTGGAGCTGGCCCTCGGCCTCGCCTTCGGCATCCTGCTGCCGCTGACCGTCAACGGCCTCGTACGGTTCCGGCTGCTCGGCGCCGAGCCCAAACTGCAGCAGCTCCTGCCGCTGGCGACCGGGATCATCCTGTACGGCCTGTGCCACCTCACCCACGCCAACCCCTACCTGGCCGCGTTCTCCGCCGGCGCCGTGCTCACCGCCACCGCACCGGAGGCAAAGGAGGCGTTCGCAACCGGCAGCCCATCTCCTTCTGGCAGTTCACCAAGTACGGACTCGTCGTCACGCTCGTCACGGTCGCTATCAGTGCTCTGTACTTATGGCTGCGGTACTTCGTGCTCGCCTGAGCTGGCCTGCGCGCGGGGATCCGGGCAAGGCCGTCGGGAGCACACTGGAGACGGGTGCCGTCTGTCCTCTCACAAGGGGGTGTCGGCGGTGGCTAGTACCTCTCGTACAGCAGTCCGGTGGTGGCGGTGGCGGCGCGACCTCCCCCACTCGGCTTCGCGCGAATGGGGGACCCCCACGGCGACGCAGCGATGTCGCCGAAGCCTGGCTCATGCTCATTGCCTGGGTGCTCGCCCTAGCCGGCGCTGTGCTGGCGGGCCTGGTGAGCGCGGGAGGGGACGGGAGCCGACCGCCCGCGGCACAGACGGATGTCCGCGCTCAGCCCGGGATGCCCCGGCACATGGATCACCACCGTGGGCCACCGGGCGGCCAGCGCCTCGGCGATGTGCCGGTAGACGGCACCGTTCGTGTTCGTACCGGGCACCAGCACCACCACCGTCGGCGACGCGGATGCCGGGTCCGGGCCAACCGTGACGACGCTGGTGGCACCGGCCGCTGTCGAGATCTCCCGTCGGTGGTGCGGCACACCCCACTCATCGAGTCGCTCAAGACACCATTCCCGCACCTGCTGACGGCACTTGGGGCCGCGATAGACGGAGGGCACGTCGGCAGCTTAGCCCTGCAGGCCGGTATCGGAACCAGGCTGACGTCGGCGTACAGAGCGGAGCCGTGAAGCGGCCCGGATCGGCCGACTACCTGTCAGCCGTGTCGCGCCGGCCGTCGTCCCTGGCAGCGGGCGGTGCCCGGCCGGGAACCGTGACGCATCCTTGACGCCTTACTTGCACTTCCCTGACGTAGTGTCGGCGGCGGAGTGCCGGGAAGTCTGGTCGGCGAAGTGTCCTGCCCTCGACGAATGCGTCCCCAAGGACGCCAAGGAAGGTCTTCGCGTGACCGTCTCGAAGTCGGCCGCCGCCGTCGCGGCTGCTCCGTCTGCTGTCGTGGGTGGCCGTGGCCCGCGGCGTTCCGTTCTCTTCTTCGCGTTCGCTTTCGCGGTGATCGCTGACCCCGTCTCCTCGGTGGCGTACGCGATCGAGGCCGCACTGCGCGCCCTGCACGGCGACCTGGCGCTGCTGCTGCCCACGATGAGCCTGGTCATCGGGCTCGTCGTGGTCGTCACCGCCAACTACTGGCAGCTCGTGAGGCGCTTCCCCAAGGGCGGCGGCGCAGCGGCCGCGGCCGGGCGGGCCTTCGGCGCGCGCTGGACGTTCCTGCCCATCGGGGCCCTGGTCGTCGACTTCGTCCTGACCTCGGCATCTCGATCGCAGCCGCTGCCAGCGCGGTCATTGCCCTCTTCCCCGGGCTTGCTCCGCTGCGCATCCCGATGGCGCTTCTGCTGCTGGTCGTGGTGGCGGGGCTGACCTGGTTCGGGCACGGCGGACGCCTGCTGTTCGCTGTCATGACCGTGGCCTTCGTCATCATCTCCGTGGCCGTACTGATCCTCGGCTTCACCTCGCTCCACACCCCCGGCCACGCCGCCACCTCGGCCGACCCAGGCCGCTCGGCGATGCTCGCGGTGGTCCTGGCGTTCCCGGTTGGCATGGCGCTGGCCACCGGAATCGAGGCGCCGTCGACCGCCATCGCCCAGCTCGGCCAGCTCGACGACACGCACCGTCGCCGCTTCGGTCGCGGCACCCTCGCGCTTCTGGTCGTGATCGTCGGCGGCCTGACCCTTGCGCTGACCGCGCTGGCCGTGCAGCTGCACATCGGCATCCCCGGCACGGATTCCACCCAGATCGCCGACATCGCGCACGCCGCAGCCGGACCCGGCTGGCTCTATGGCGCCTTCCAGCTGACCAGCTCGCTGCTCCTGCTCGCCGCGGCCAGCTCCTCCTTCCAGGCCGGCCCCGGACTGCTCAAGGCCCTGTCCGGCCCGCCCGAACGGCCCGGGGTACTGCCGCCGGTCCTCGGCCGGGTCAACCGCCACCACACCCCGTACTGGTCTGTGGTCGTCTACCTGGCCGCCGCCGCGCTGATCATTGTGGCCGCGGCGGGTCAGGAACAGGAGCTTGTCCTGTTCTACGCCGTAGCGGTCTTCGTCAGCTTCCTGGTCGGCCTCATGGCCATGGCCCGTTTCGCGCACCGCGAGAACAAGACGGCCCTGATGTGGATCAACGGCCTGGCCGCAGTGGCCGTCGCCTTCACCCTGGCGGTGAATTTGCTGCGCGGCTGGCCGATGCTGTCCCTGGCGGCGACCCTGCTCATCGCGGCTGGCCTGTACGCAAGGTGGGCCCGGGCCGGCCGCCCCACCGGCATCGAAGACGTCGAGGCGCGCGCCGAGGCGGAGTGACGGCGTGATGCGTACGGCACGGCGGCCGGAGCGGTAGTCGTGCCGCCTCCGACGGGAGACCTGTCAGCCTTTCTTTCCCTCCTTGTCTTTCTTCCGCTGCGGGTCGGCGTCGCCTGCTGAGTCTTCTGCTGAGTCTTCGCCCACGCGAGAGTCCGTCTCATCGATGGGCAGGGCAGCAGGGATCGGGCCGGCGCTCGGCGGCCCTGCCGAGGGCTGAGACGCGGAGGGTTCCGCACTGACACCGGCGTCCGCGCCCACGCCGGAGTCGGCGTTCTGGGAGGAGGCGGGACTGTCACCGGGCTCTGATCGTCAGCGCGGGAACAGCGGCTCACGATGGGCTGTCGGCCGTCACACCTCGTCGTCGGGCCACCCGAGGAGCCGGGGGCCGATCACCGCGGTCTGCAGGGTGTAGCGGTGGACGGGATCGCCGGGGTCGGCGCCGGTGAGCTTGTGGATGCGCTCCAGGCGGTAGGTGAAGGCCCGCACGCTCAGGTTCAGACGTCGGGCCGCCTCGGCGGCGACACAGCCGGAGTCGAAGTACGCCGCCAGCGACAAGGCTCAGGCGGAAGAGGCCGCTGCCGCGGCCCTCGCAGACGCAGCCGAGGCCGAGGGCGCCAACCCCGACGCCCACCCGTATCACCCGCCTCGCTGACGGCGGGCGGCCTCTCTTCCGGCTGCAACTCGCGCACCGGAAGTCTCCGAGCGCCTGACCATCTGGCAATCGACGTTCGTCAACGCTGCGCCGTTTGAATGCACCATGCGGAGGTGTCGAACGAGCTCAGGCGCGGCGCGGAACGGATTCGCTCCTTCTGGTCCCGGCGGCGAGCAGTGCGAAGCCCAGTGCGAAACCGAGCATTGTCCATACGCCGCGAGGCCAGAAGATGTGGCTGTCAGTGAAGGACCAGCCGGCCACCAGGAGAACCACCGTGCCGGGAATGACTCGCACGCCGTGTTTCGGGTAGAGCGCGACCGCCGTGGCCACGACCGCGACGATGAGAGCGTAGGCCCCGACCTGCCCGAGCGCCTCACCCGTGTCGTAGAGCGGGTACTTGATCCGCCCTATGTTCGCTGTCCCGGCAGCGTGCTCGACCGCGGTTCCCGCCGCGATACCGGCCACCGCGTCGAGACCGGTGTAGAAGGCCGCGTATGTGAACGCACTCGCCCAGGCCACCACCGTGGCGAAGCCCGCGAGATCTGGTCGGGGGCGGTGCCACAGAGGGACGAGGAGGCCGAGCGTAAGCAGCGGAAAGACCGGCAGCAGCGCGATGTGCAGCTGTGTCCAGTCCGCGGCCGTCGCCCTGGACAGGCCATGCGGGTGCGCGGCGCCCGCCGCAGCCAGCACAAGGGGCGCGACAGTGGCGAGGGTGATGTTTCGGATGGTCAACACGCTGGGATCGTAGGCGCGTTACGTCACGTGAGACGGCTGCGTAAGGGCTTCGTAAGATCTGGCGTGGTGCCGTGGAACGCTGGAAGCCGTCCGCCGGGGTGATTCCCTCCGACGCGACACTGGCCTCGCCGATCTTGCGGCGAGGCCGGAGCAGAGGAACCGGTGGCGGTCCGGTCGGTCGGTTCAGCCGCAGCGGCGCCCTGCGTTGATGCAGGAGACCGCCTGCTTCATGAGCTGGTCGGTCATCACGTTGATGAAGTCGTTGTGGTCGGTGATGGCGTTGTGCTGCTGTCCTTGGAAGCCGTCGACGGCGAAGTTCGGTGCCGCAGGGGTCTTGTAGGTGAGCCGCATCGTCAGCTGAGGGATGGCCTTGAAGCCGCTTGCGCAGTTGCCGTCTGCGTCGGCGAAGGCGACGTGGCTGCGGTGGTCGGCGCTGTCGACGTTGCGGCCGTCCCAGCAGCTCTGGAAGGCGAAGCTGCGCACCACCTTGCTGCCGCTGGGACAGATCGGGTACTTGTCGGTGAGCTGGACCTTGTTCTCGAAGCCGGTGCAGCTCCAGTGGGCGTTGGCGTTCTTGGTCCCGTTGGTGAACGCCTTGGCGTCACCGGTGATGATCCGCAGGAAGCGGGGCATCGCCACGACCTTGCCGGTGGGGCTGCCCTGGTAGGTGATCGTGACGGTCGCGGGCACCAGGATGGCTCCCTTGTTACCTTCGGCGCCGCCGCCGAGAGCGTTGGCGTCGGGGCCCTGACGGGTGGTGTCCCGCAGGACGGGCCAGTAGTACGCGGACTGGTCGCCGTTGGTGCAGGAGGTGCCCTGGGCGCTCAGGGACTCGTTGGTCGAGTTGAAGTCCACCTTCCGGTTGCCCACGTAGTCGTGGACGTGGTGGGCGCCGTTGCTGACACCGGGAGCCACGATGTCGTTGTCCGAGTTGTGCTGTCCCTGTTTGTTGACTCCGCATCGGGAGACGAATGCTCCGGTCGAGGCGCCTGCCTGCCGACGGACCCTGGGCACGTTCGGGGCCACCGTGGTGATGTCGACGAAGTCGGCCGCAGTGGGCCCGTCGTTGCTCTGTCCTGCGGCTCCGGAGCCGTTTCCTTGCTGTCCGGTGTTGCCTCCGTCACCCTGGGCGCCGCCGGGGCTCTGGCTCGCGGCCCCGGCCCCGGATGTCTGGGTCCCGGGTGCGTCGAGGCCGAGGTTGCAGACGGCGAGAGCGTCCAGCCCTGTGGGCCTGGCCGCCGACCGCCCGATGGCGATGGCGATCCGGTCGATGGTCGCCTTCCTCTTGTCTGCCAGAGGGCCGAGGATCGCGTTCTGCGCAAAGTTCGGGCCCCCTTGCCCGCGGGTGTCGACCAGCCGCTGGTTGGCCTCCGCGGTCTGGCGGTCCAGCAGTTGCAGGTTCCGGTCCACCTCGGCCTGTGCCTGTTGGGGGACGGCCGGCAGCTTGCTCTTCACGTCCGGACAGCTGATCGTCTGGGCTGACCGCGTCGTAGGAGCGGTGGCGGTGACGTTGGACGCGTTGGCGGCGTAGTTCACGGCTACGAGGCCACCGCCCCCTGCCAGCAGCGCCGTTACCGCCAAGATGGCGTTGCGGCGGCTCCGGCCGCGCCTGTGATCTGCTCGCATGAGAACTCCCGATCTGACAACGTGGTTCCTGGCCCGGTGGCGACGCGTATCACTCGCCGCCCGGATGCCCCAGCCTCATCTGAGTGGTCGGCGCTTGGCAGCTGTTCACGTCGCGCGTCATGGACACGTAAGAACTGAGCCGCGCCCGAACTGACCCCCGCTCAGCATGAGGAGCTGCGCCGCTTCGGCATCCTCGGCTCGGCGCTGGAAGAAGTCCGGGATCGCATGTGATCCGCGCCTTGTGCGCTACGACGACTTCACCCACTGCCTCGTGCACCGGCACGCTCTGGAGCTGCTGGCGTCGCCGACCGCACGATGGCGGTCTTCGCGGAAGGCAACCGTCAGAGGCTGGGCATCAATCGGGCGGCCGCGCCGCTCGGACTGCGCCTTTCCGGACGATGTCAGCCTGGTCGGCTTCGGTGATCTGCCCTTCGTGGACTGGGTGCATCCGCGTCTGACGACCGTGCGTACTCCGCTCGCCGACATGACTGCGCGCGCCACTTGCACGGTGCCGCTGCTGCTGTCCGGACAGCAACCGGAGACTGCACAGGCCGAGGTCACCATCGAGCTCGTAGTACGGGACAGCAGCGGGCCCCCCGCCGGTGACGGGGCGAGCCGTCGAACGCAGTCAGGGGGCGAGGGTCGGCTCAGCCGAGGAAGGGCGCGCGCCCCGGGCGCACGGAGTGGCCGACGGGCCGGCGAGGGGGCAGTGACATGGCGCTCATCGGCTGCTCAACCCGCCATGGTGGGCTGGGAGTTCGAGTCCCTGTTTCACCAGTGCGTTGGTGAAACCGGAGGGAGTGAGGCCCGGTGTCGCCCTGGTACAGGTCTCAAGTGGCGCCGCCGACGTCGAGGGTGACGACCTTGGACCGACTGGCAGGGCAGTTGTCGTGGCGGGCTGACTGGTCTGTTCCCCACTGGTGCTCCAGTCGGCCGGGCGCGTCCGGCCCGCATGGTCTGTCGGCTGCAGGATCCGTGACGGCGTTGAGCACTCCTGCTGCGTCGGAACGGGTTCGGCGCCCCGGAGAGGAGTCTCCAGGGCGCTGGGCCGCGGTGGCAGCTTCCTTACACCGCGGCGATGCCCTCCATGCCGGACTCGGCGAAGGGGGGCAATCCGGTGGCCGTGGTGACCTTGGTGAGGGAGCCGTTCCTGCCGATGCGGAAGCCGTCGACGGTGCCGGAGGTCCCGTTCTGTACGTACAGGAACTTCTCGTCCTGTGTCACCGCCAGGTCGATGACGCCCTGGGACATCGCCGACGGCGGGGTGGCGATGCCGACCTCGTTGGTGAGCGCGAGCCTGCCGTGCCGGTCGGTGCGGTAGCCGGTGACGGTCGAGTTGCCGGTGTTGCCGCCGTAGAAGAAGTCGCCGGCGCGCTCCAGCCAGCACAGCGTGTTCTGCCCGTTGGCCAGGGGCTTCTGGACGACCTTGAGGCGGCCGTCGGCGAGCACCTTGTATGTACTGACCGTCGATTTCTCGGCTTCGGCGACCAGCATGCGGCCTGCCTTGTCGAAGGTGATCGCGAACGGCACGCCGCCGGCTGATTCGTTGATCCTCGCCCGGGGTGCGGGGCGTCCGTCGGGCCGCATCGGGAACACCTCGATGGTGTTGGCGGACTTCGTGGTGACGACCAGTTCACGGCCGCCCGGCGTGAACGCGACCTGGCCGGGCGAGCTGCTGAACAGCGGCACCTTGTCGTTCTTCAGCCCCAGGGAGCGATATGAACCGCTCAGCGGCTGGAGTCCGTTGGCCGTGATCTTGAAGCCCTGGACGCTGCCCGCGCCTCCCGCGTTCATGACGTAGGCGAGGTTGCCGGACACCGCGATGGAGGAAGGGAAGTCGCCGCCTGAGCGCACCACTCGCCGGTGCGTCAGTTTCTGTCCCTCCACCCGGAACGAGGTCACGGTGCCGCTGCCCGCGTTCACTGCCAGCAGCAGATGCGAGCCGCGGTCGTAGACGAGTGAGCCCTGGGAGGCGAGGGAGTCGGTGGGTGCGTCGACCTGGTCGCCGCCCTTGCCGCCGGTCGCGTAGGCGCCTGAGGCGGTCAGCTTTCCGTCCTCGCCGCGCTTGAAGACGTGGATGGTGTTTCCGGCGAGCTCGTTGCCCTGTACGAAGACGGCGTGGTCGGCTCCCGCCTTGGCGCTCTTCGTCGTCGCGCCTTCGTGTGCGCGGGGGACTTCCCCCGCCGAGGCGATGGCCACCGTGGTCGCGACCGCCGCCGAAGCGAGGATGCCGGCCCCGGCGATGCTCATCCGGACCTGCGACTTCGACCTGCGCCTGGTATGCCTGCTCACGCCTGACTCCTCGTACCTCGCCGCCGCCGCCGGTCGGTGACGCGCAGAGCCAGAGTTGCCTGTGGGGCCGGTGGGAAGAAGATGTTTCGGTCCCGCGTCAGTTTCTCGTAAGAACTTCCGTTCGCCCCGGAGAATTCGGTGGCGGTCCGGCCTGCGGCTCGCCTGCCGCCGTTGCCGCTCATCCAGCGGTGAGAAGGCCCCGCATGGTGGAGCGAGGGCGGGGCAGTGTGGTCGCGGTAACGTCGACCCCGGTCTGATCGGGGGCTTCGACGAGAGCGCCTACGGGTCGGCCAAGTTCGCCGTGCGGGGGCCCGGAGCGGTGACTCGCGCCTTTCACGGCGCGGCGCCCCATCGCAGACGTCATGAGCAGGACGGCGGATGTGCCTTCCTGACCGAGTCGGCCCCGAAGTGATGTGCCATGGGCTGCTGCATCTGGCGAGGTCTTACGGACCCGTGACGTGATGGGCGCGGCGCTGCCGTGCGGGGTGCTCAAGCTCCTAGCGTTCGCTTATGCGAGTACTGGTCACCGGCGGAGCCGGGTTCATCGGGTGTCATGTCGTCGAAGCGCTGACCGCACGGGGGCACGAGGCGGTCGTGTTCGACCTTCGTGACGGCCAGGACGTACGCGACGCGGAGGCGGTCGCGGCCGCTCTGCCGGGTGTGGACGCCGTGTGCCATCAGGCGGCGATGGTGGGGCTTGGGAAGGGGTTTGCCGACGCGGTCGAGTACGTGTCGCGCAACGACCTCGGTACCGCGGTGCTGCTTTCCGCCATGGCCGACGCGGGGGTGGGGCGGCTCGTGCTGGCCGGCTCGATGGTCGTGTACGGCGAGGGCTCGTACGCGTGTGAACGGCACGGGACGGTACGACCCGGCCCCCGGGCCGTGGCCGATCTGGCCGCAGGGCGTTTCGAGCCCCGGTGCCCGCGGTGCGAGGAGGCACTGACCCCGGGGCTGGTCGGCGAGGACGCTCCGGTCGATCCCCGGAACGTGTACGCGACGACCAAGCTGGCCCAGGAGCATCTGGCTTCGGCCTGGGCCCGGTCGACGGGCGGCTCGGCGGTTTCGCTGCGCTACCACAACGTGTACGGGCCGGGCATGCCACGCGACACCCCGTACGCGGGGGTCGCGTCCTTCTTCCGGTCCGCGCTCGCCCGGGGCGAGGCACCGCGTGTCTTCGAGGACGGCGGGCAGCGGCGGGACTTCGTGCACGTTCGGGACGTGGCGGCGGTCAATGTGACGGCGCTGGAGGCCGAGTCCCCGGCCGGAGCGCTGGCTGCGTACAACACCGGCAGCGGGGAGCCCCACACGGTCGGCGAGATGGCGCGGGCGCTGGCGTCCGCGTGCGGCGGGCCCGAGCCCGTGGTGACGGGAGAGTACCGCCTGGGGGACGTACGGCACATCACGGCGGACTCGTCGCGGTTGCGGGCCGAGCTGGGCTGGAAGGCCGAGGTCGGCTTCGAGGAGGGCATGCGGGAGTTCGCGAGCGCAGGGCTGCGCGAGGAGTAGTACTCGACCGGCTCTGTCGCGGTCGCGGCGGAGGAGGCGGACGGCGCTCGGCCGACGCACCGGCTGTCGAGCGGCAGTTGGTCGCCGGGGTATACCGGCTGCGTCGGCCGCACTTCGGTGCTCTGCGCCCTTCCTCGACGTCCGCGTTTCGTAAGAAGCCGAAGTCCCTTACATACCTTTTGTCTTCGTAGGGTGAAAGCCGTGACGACTTCTCCTGTAACGCGATCGGAAGCGGGGACGACCGCGGCGACTGTCGACGTGGTGCTCCCTTGTCTGAACGAGGCTGAGGCTCTGCCCTGGGTCCTCGCCCGTATCCCGCCCACCTGGCGCGCACTGGTGGTGGACAACGGATCCACGGACGGCTCGCCGGACCTGGCCCGCGACCTCGGCGCGACCGTCGTGCGTGAGACGCGCCGCGGCTTCGGCGCCGCCTGTCACGCCGGGCTGACCGCGGCCACCGCGGACATCGTGTGCTTCTGCGACTGCGACGCCTCCCTCCACCCGTCCCTGCTCGTGCCCTTCGTACGCGAGGTGTGCGACGGTGAGGCCGACCTGGTGCTCGGGCGGCGCCGCCCGCAGGGCCCCGGCGCCTGGCCCGCGCACGCACGGTTGGGCAACGTGGCACTGGCACGGATGCTGCGTCGCCGCACAGGGCTGCGCCTGCACGATCTCGGTCCACTCCGTGCCGGCCGCCGGGAACAGTTGCTCGCCCTGGCGCTCACGGACCGCCGCAGCGGCTACCCACTGCAGATGGTCGTGCGCGCGGCCGACGCCGGCTGGCGGGTCGTCGAGCACGACGTGCCCTACCTGCCGCGCACCGGTGCCTCCAAGGTCACCGGTACCTGGCGCGGAACCTGGCAGGCGGTCCGGGACATGAGCCGTGTCCTGGCCGAACCACCGGTGCCCCGGGACGGGGCAGACGCCGACTCAATCGCCGTAATCCCAGGAGGAACCGCTCAGTGACCACTCTCCTCGTCATCGCCAAGGAGCCGCGGCCAGGACGGGTGAAGACCCGGCTCACACCGCCGTTCACGCCTCGAGAAGCGGCGGCGCTCGCCAAGGCGGCGCTCGTGGACACCCTGCGTACGGTGGCGGCCACACCCGCCCGCCGCCGTGTGCTGGTACTCGACGGCGCTCCGGGTCCCTGGCTGCCTCCCGGCTTCGACGTCGTCCCGCAGTGCGGGGGAGGTCTGGACGAGCGGCTGGCCGCCGCCTTCGCCGGCTGTGACGGACCCGCGCTGCTCATCGGCATGGACACCCCCCAGGTGACGTCCGCACTGCTCACCGTCGACTTCGCCGGCTGCGACGCGTACTTCGGGCCGGCCGAGGACGGCGGCTTCTGGGCGCTGGGCCTCGCTCACCCGGATCCCGAGCTGCTGCGGGGTGTGCCGATGTCGACGCCCACGACGGGTGCCGTGCAGCGTGAACGGCTCGCCGTCGCGGGCCTACGCGTACGCGAGCTGCCCCGTCTGCGAGATGTGGACACCGTAGGCGACGCGGAGGTGGTCGCCGCGGCTGCGCCGGAAAGCCGCTTCGCCGCCGAACTGGGGCGTCTCGGGGCGGCTGTCGGTCGATGAGCACCGCACATGAGATCGCGTCGCCGAGGGGGAGCGCCGTGGATCGCCTCGCGCCTGTTGCGGCGGTGGGCGCCGCGCGCCCTTGGTCTGCCGACCCCTACTCCGAGGCCCTGGTCACCGGCCGGGGCCAGCTCTTCCTTCGTCGCGCCGACGGCTGGCTGCTGCCGTTGGAGGTGGAACGCTGGTGTGCCAGGGCCGACGCGGCGGACATGGATGTCTTGGAGCACTGCGAAGGCGCTGTACTGGATGTGGGGTGCGGTCCGGGGCGGCTCGTCGCCGAACTCGCGGCCCGGGGCCGGCGGGTGCTCGGCGTCGACGTGAGTGAAGCCGCCGTCGCCCGCACGGTGCGGCTCGGCGGCCAGGCTCTGCAACGCTCCGTCTTCGAGCCGCTCCCGGCCGAAGGGCGCTGGGACACGATCCTTCTCATCGACGGCAACGTCGGCATCGGCGGTGACCCGACCGCCCTCCTCCGGCGGATGTCTCAACTGCTGAGCCTGAACGGCCTGTTGATTGCCGAGACGGTCCCGGAAGGTGAGGTCGACGAACGCGTCACCGTCCACGTCGTGAGCATTACCGCCGGCGCTCACGGCACGGCCGGTCCGCCCTTCCCCTGGGCCCGTCTCGGCACATCGGCCCTGCTCCGGCTCGCGACACGTGCCGGCTGGCGCCCGGAGCGTCAGTGGACGACCGGCGGCCGCTCCTTCGTCGCCCTGCGCAACCGCAGTGACCGCAGCAGGAGCGTCACCGCCGAGCCGCCGAACAGCACCGCGGTGATCAAAAGCCAGCGGGACAGGAATCCGTCGCCGGGCAGGGTGGTGGCGGAGCTGTAGTGGTCGGCCACCTGCCCGCTGCTCAGCGGAAACCAGATCAGCAGCAGAAGGCCGGAGAACGCCGCCGGGACGCGCACGTAGACCGTCCAGTCCCGGCGGCCGACCACGCCCAGTCCCCGCGCGACGACCCGGTCCGCTCCCGCGTACAGGGGCAGCAACACCAGGTCGTGCACCAGTGCCGCGCCCACGAACCACAGCACAACAGAGAGCCAGTCGTCCGCGAGCAGTCGCACGCCCGCATACCCTGCCAGCGCGAACGAACAGGCGAGAAGCAGGAGTTGCAGCGGGCTGCCCACACGCGGGCGCACCACAAGTCGTCGCATCACAGGTCGTCGCATCACAGTTCTCCGAACGTCATCCGTGCCACCCACTTGGTGTTGAGCACGCCGGGCGCCGCGGGGACGATGATCCGCGCCGGGTAGCCGTGGTCCGGGGTCAGGGGCTCGCCGTTGACGAACAGGGCGAGCAGGGAACGCGGGTCGCGCACCTGGTTGTCGCGCAGGGCGGCCCGGCGGAACGCCCCGTGCCGCTGGAGCGACTCCACCAGTACGTCGGGCGCCGCGCCGGCCTCGTACCCGACGAGCGCCGCCAGATCCCGCAGGCGTACGCCCCGCCACCACTGGTCGGAGGTCGACCAGCCTTCCACGCACGCGATGGGCAACGCCGCGCTGTGCAGCGGGAGTTGCAGCAGCTCTGCCCGGCTCAGCCGGACCGCCCGCCCCTGCCCCTCGATGACCAGACGCCACGCCTCGTCACCCGTCTCGGTCATGCTGATCCCGCGCGACGCGGCCGTCTTGTTGATCTGGAAGCCGCCGGGACCCGAACCCGGTTCGGGGCCGCCGTGCGGGGCGAGCAGAGCCGTTGCCCGCAGCGGTCCGTCAAAGCTCCGGCCCGCCGTCGTGGCCAGCAGGAGCAGGGAGCCGCCGCCGACGAAGGCGAGGGCTCCGCGGCGCGAGACGGTGGACGGTGCGGGGTTCGGGGCGACCAGCTCGCTCCCCTCGTCGCGCAGGTGACGCAGATTGCGTACCGCGGCCGGCACCCGCAGCGCCGCGTGAGTCACGAACGCCGCGAAGAACACCCAGGCGCCGTAGAAGTGCAGCGGATAGAAGGAGCCGGGGAAGAGGTAGTCGAGCTGGACGTTCAGCACGCCCGTGGTGAACTCGAACAGGGCGCCCCCGACCAGCAGAAGCAGCGAGATCCGCTCCAGCGCATGCGCGAGCGATCGCACGGGCGGCAGGGTGAACAGCCTCGGCAGGACCGACCACAGCTTCGCCAGCAGTACGGGGATCAGCGCGATGCCCAGGGTGACATGGACGCCCTGGGTGAGTCGGTAGAGCCAGGGCGGGTCGGTCGGCCAGGCGAAGAGGTAGAAGCCGAGCAGGCCCTTGTCCGGGGTCTTGTCGTTCACCGGCGACAGGTCAGGGTTGTAGGCGGCGTACGACACAAGGCCCGTCGCGAAGAGCACCGTGATCCCGACGAGCAGCACGATACCGAGCACGGAGGTGAACCAGGGGCTGCGCAGCGGACTGCGCCAGAAACCGGGAGAGGTGGGGAGTCGATGGTCGCGCATGTCCCGACCGTAGGCCGGTACCGGCCGCGGACGGGGCCCGCAACACATGACGAAACGCTGACGTTCAGGCTCACCGGAGTCTCATCCGGCTGTCCCCGGCCTAGCGTGCCGGTGTGAACCGCGATCTTCTCCGCGACCTGTCCGCGGCCCTGGCCGCAGCGCTGCTCGTCACGACGGCGGCTGTGATCGGCACCGTCCTGGAACACCGCTACGGGAACCTTCATGTCAGCTGGCCACCGCTCTACGGCCATTGGGAGCCGCATGTCGGCCCCGGCACCCCCGCCGCGATCACGGTGGCCCTCGTCGTGGTCGTGTACGGGCCGCTCCTCGCCGCCCGGCTGCCGTGGCGCGCGCTGCTGTGCACGGCCTGGGGCACCGCCATGGCGTGGACGTTCTCGCTCGCCTTGGTCGACGGATGGCAGAGGGGAATCGCCCGTCGGCTCACGACCAAGTACGAGTACCTCCAGGTCATCGAGCCCGTCAACCGCTTCCACGACATCCCGGCCGCCCTGCGGGACTTCACCCAGCACATCTTGATCCACTCACCCGATGCCTGGCCCGCGCACGTCGCCGGACATCCCCCCGCGGCGACCCTCACCTTCGTCCTCCTCGACCGGATCGGGCTGGGCGGCGGTGCCTGGGCGGGCGTCTGGTGCATCACCGTCGGGGCGACAGCGGCGGTGGCGGTCCTCATCACCGTACGGGCGCTGTCCGGGGAGGCGCTCGCCCGCCGCGCCGCGCCCTTCCTGGTCCTGGCCCCGGCCGCCGTGTGGATGGGCACCTCCGCGGACGGGTACTTCGCTGCGGTCGCCGCCTGGGCCGTCGCGTTCCTCGCCCTCGCCGTCACTGGACACCGGCCACCTGCGACAGGTCTCGCCTCCGGGCTCCTCTTCGGCCTCACCGCGTATCTCTCGTACGGGCTGACACTGTTCGCGGTGATCGCCGCCGGCGTCCTGCTGCTCGGCGCCCGACGCCTGCGCCCCCTGCCCTACGTCCTCGCCGGATTCGTCGTCGTCCCGGCCGTGTTCACCTTCGCGGGCTTCAACTGGTGGGAGGCGTACCACCTGCTGGTCACCCGCTACTACCAAGGGGCAGGCGGTATCCGGCCGTACGGCTACTGGGTGTGGGCGAACCTCGCGTGCACGGCACTCGTCGTGGGTCCGGCGACGGTGGCCGGGCTGCGACGATCCGGTGCGGCTCCCATCCGCCAGGGTCTTCGCACGTGCCTGCGCCGCTTCGACGCCGAAACCCGCCTCGCCCTGCTCGCCCTCGCCGCCCTGCTCGCGCTCCTCGCAGCCGACCTCTCCGGCATGAGCAAAGCGGAAACAGAACGCATCTGGCTGCCGTTCGCGATGTGGCTGCTTCCGGCCTGCGCGTTCCTGACGCGACCCCGTGCCTGGCTCATCGCACAGGCCACCCTCGCCCTGCTCCTCAACCACTTGCTGCTGACGGGATGGTGACCATGGAGACCCGGCTCAAGCCTCCGCGGAGGAGCGTCATCGGTCACCGCTTCTCCGGACGGATCTTCCCGGCCCTCGCCGTCGGCGCCACCCCTACCCGCACACAAGGCACCGCTCTGGTTTGCGCGAGGGGAGGCAGGCAGGGGTGCTCGCGACGCTGGCGCCTCCCGAGCTCAGGCACCGCCGAGTGACACGGCAGCCGTACGACGGGAGGCTGGTCGCGAGAACGGCCAGATTCGGGAAAGGGCGAAACGGGCGTCCAGGTCTTACGAAACGCGGACGTC
Organism: Streptomyces sp. SAS_272; assembly: GCF_052543235.1. Classification (NCBI taxonomy): domain Bacteria; kingdom Bacillati; phylum Actinomycetota; class Actinomycetes; order Kitasatosporales; family Streptomycetaceae; genus Streptomyces; species Streptomyces sp. SAS_272. The sequence continues at coordinate 19,253 of NZ_JBMNDR010000005.1, forward strand.
GGGGCGCCCCTGCCGCACGGCAATGAAGCCGGTGGGAAGCTGGGGGCATGCAGCAGCCGCACGAATCCCCAGACTCCGGACATGCTCCACGTGGGCAGGGAGGTACGACCCGCGTCCTCGTCGTGGACGACGACCCCACCGTCTCCGAGGTCGTCTCCGGCTATCTCGACCGCGCCGGGTACCAGGTGGACGTGGCCGGGGACGGGCACTCCGCGCTCGCGCGGGCCGCGGCGCACTGGCCGGACCTGGTGGTGCTCGACCTCATGCTGCCCGGCATGGACGGCCTGGAGGTGTGCCGCCGGATACGTGACCGGGGGCCCGTGCCCGTCATCATGCTCACCGCCCGCGGCGACGAGGGCGACCGGATTCTGGGCCTGGAAGTGGGCGCCGACGACTACGTCACGAAGCCCTTCAGCCCCCGTGAGCTGGTCCTGAGGGTCGAGTCGGTACTGCGCCGGACCCGGCCCGGCGTCGCGGCTCGCCCCGTGCACGCGGCAGGCGTCACCGTCGACCCGGCAGCCCGCCGCGCCACCAAGAACGGCGCCGAGCTCAGCCTCACACTCCGCGAGTTCGACCTCCTCGCCTTCCTCCTGCGCAACCACGGCCGCGCCCACAGCCGTGAAGAGCTGATGCGCGAGGTGTGGGGCTGGGGCTTCGGCGACATGTCAACCGTCACCGTCCACGTCCGTCGGCTGCGGGCCAAGCTGGAGGACGACCCGGCCCGGCCCCGGCTGATCCAGACGGTGTGGGGAGTGGGCTACCGCTTCGACGCCACGCCCTGCGAGGAGGCGGTCCGACCGTGAGCGACACCCTCCTCATCGCCCTCTTCGCCTTCCTCGGCGCTCTCGCGGCCGGACTGCTCGGGGCGGGTGTGCTGTGGCTGATCCGGCGACGCTCGCTGACCGCGTCCCTCGCCGTGGTCGCCGCCGTGGCCGTGACCGCCATGCTCGCGGGAACGCTGGCCGTGGCGCAGGCGATGTTCCTGTCCTCGCACGACCTGAGAGTCGTCACCACGGTCGTGGCGATGGCGGCCGTGGTCTCCCTGGTCACCGCGCTGCTGCTCGGCCGGTGGGTCGTCGCCCGCAGTCGGGCGCTCACCGCCGCCGCCCGTTCCTTCGGCGACGGTGGCCATTTCGCGGCTCCCGACGGCCCGGCGACCGCGGAACTGGCCGCACTCAGCCGCGAGTTGGCCGCTACCAGTGCGAAGCTGGCCGAGTCCCGCGACCGCGAGCGCGCCCTGGAGACATCGAGACGCGAACTCGTCGCCTGGATCTCGCACGACCTGCGCACTCCCCTCGCCGGGCTGCGCGCCATGTCCGAGGCCCTGGAGGACGGCGTCGCCGCCGACCCCCACCGCTACCTTCGCCAGATGCGCACCGAGGTCGAACGCCTCAACGGCATGGTCGGGGACCTCTTCGAGCTCTCCCGCATCCACGCCGGGGCGCTCGCCCTCTCCCCCTCCCGCATGTCGGTGTACGACCTTGTGGGCGACGCCCTCGCGGGAGCGGACGCCCTCGCCCGCGAGTACGGGGTGTGGCTGGTCGGCGACCGCGTCGAGCCGTTGCCGGTCGAGGTGGACGGCAAGGAGATGAGCCGAGTGCTGGGCAATCTGCTGGTCAACGCGATCCGCCGGACACCCTCCGACGGTACCGTCGCGGTCACCGCCGAGCGCTTCTCCGACGGAGTCGTCCTGTCCGTCACCGACGGATGCGGCGGCATCCCCGAGGAGGACCTGCCGCGTGTCTTCGACACCGGCTGGCGCGGTACCCATGCCCGGACTCCTCCCGCCGGTGCGGGCCTCGGCCTGGCCATCGTCCGGGGCATCGTGGAGGCTCACCGGGGCCAGGCCGCCGTGCGCAACGTCCCCGGCGGCTGCCGCTTCGAAGTGACGCTTCCCCTGGCCGAGGCGTGATCGGGGGCTCCTGAGCCAAGCGAATCCGCCGACGAACGGAAGGGCATCCGGGCTGAGATCCACGGCGGTCGGCCATCCGGATCGGTCAGCAACTGCACGTGCACGCCATTCAGGCGGTGCGTGGCGGAGCAGTCGGCCCGGCCGTCGCCCAGGCTCGCACTCCGCGAGCATCCCTGTCGGCCCTCAGTCCGGCCGGTCGCAGACGACGTGAGCCGCGCCGGGAGCGGATCTGCGGGATACCGCGCACCAGCGGCTTCAGCCGTTTCCGGGTGCTTGGCGCCTCGGTTCCAGGGGTTCACGAGGGCACCACCATGACGGTCGTACGCTTCCTGCGCCGCTGCTTGGTCAGGGCTGTGGGGTGCTGCCCATCTCGGCGGCGAAGATCACGGGATCGCCGTCGAACCCTCGGACCATCTCCCGGAACTCCCACGTTCCGGAGGCGTCCCTGGTGAACTCCGCGACCGTCGCGGCGGTGTATTCGGAGAGCTGTGCGAAGTCGTCCTTCAGTAGCTCCCTGTACCCCTCGACGACCAGAACTCCGGCGCTCGACAGGTCGCCGAAGGTTTTGGGGCCGCTGTTCTGGTGGATCGCCACACCCACCACCACCCGAGCGAAGGAGGAAGCGAGGCGATCGAGCTCCAGGGTCATCGCTTCGACGTAGCCGAAGCCCTGGCCGGTCTGGCTGTGCCGGCTCATGTTGATGGTGCCGTCCGGTGAGCGGCTGTCGAAGTGGACGACGTACACCGGCCGCCCGAAGGGGGCGTCCGCCGAGTAGGTGGCGGCGATGATGTCGAGATGATGGGGTGGCTGATCCCAGGGACTCGGGTCCCATTTGAGCCGTACCTCGGCCTTCCCGACTCCATGGCTGTCGCTGCTCACCGAATTGCTGCCTCTCTCATTTCAAGCCACCACGCGATGGCACCTACCTGGGCAAGTATGGCTCTCGGCCATCCTGTTGAAGCCTCGCGCGGCAGCTCGCGATCGGGCTCGCCCTGCTGTGGACGGTGGAGGCGTTTGGAGGATCCCTCCGGCGCGACGGCGCGACGTAAGTATTTCGTCATCAGCTGCGGGGTGGGGGACGGGCGCCCGTGCACGTTGAATGGGAGCGCAACAGGAAAATCTCAGGAGGCGAGCGGGGATGGGACGCGTGCGGAAGGCATTGACCGGGCCATGGGTCATCGCGGTTGTGGTGGTGGCGGTTGGCGCAGTCGGCTTCGGGCTGTACTGGTTTCAGCCCTGGAAGCTGTGGCAGGACGAGACCGTCCAAGAGGCCCTGCCCGGGGTCGCGGACGTGTCCGCTCCTGCTGCGGCGCCCTCGGAAGAGACCCTCGCGCCGCCCTCCCCGGCCACCGGCCCGCAGGTGCTGGCCAGTGGTGAGCTGATCAGCCACGAGCATGCGACCTCGGGCGCGGTGAAGCTCGTACGGCTGGCTGACGGCTCCCATGTCGTCCGGCTGGAGAACCTCGACACCAGCAACGGACCGGACTTGCGTGTCTGGCTGACCGACGCGCAGGTGAAGCCGGGGAAGGCTGGATGGCATGTTTTCGACGACGGGAAGTACGTCAGCCTCGGCAAGCTGAAGGGCAACAAGGGAAGTCAGAACTACGCCCTGCCCCGTGACGTGGATCCGTCGAACTACCGCAGCGTGAGCATCTGGTGCGACCGTTTCGACGTGTCGTTCGGCGCCGCCGAACTCGCCCGTGTCTGACGGTGGTGCGGCCATGTCGCACCACGTCGGCACTCAGCCCAGGGCATCGAGGGCGGCCAGGACGGCGGCGGGTTCGGCGCGCTTGGTGTAGTCGGCGTCGACGAAGGCCCAGCGGATGACGCCCTCCCGGTCGATGACGTAGGTGGCGGGCAGCGGGAGGGTGCGCGGGTGGCCGCCGTTGACGCGCTGGAGGTCGAAGCCGAGCTTGTCGTAGACGGCGGCGAGGTCGTCGGGGAGGTCGAAGGCGAGGCCGTACTGCTTGGCGGTGTCGGAGCCGACGTCGCTGAGGACGCTGAAGGCGAGCTGATGCTTCTCGGCCAGGGAGAGGGACTCGTCGGGGACTTGCGGTGAGACCGCGACGAGGTGTGCGCCGCGTGCGGTGATCTCGGCGTGGTGCTGCTGGAGGGCGCGCAGGGCGATGTTGCAGTAGGGGCACCAGGCGCCCCGGTAGAAGGACAGGACGACGGAGCCGGTCTTGACCAGGTTGGCCAGGCTCACGGGGTTGCCGGCCGCAGACGGCAGGTGGAAGAGGGGGGCCTGTGCGCCGACGGCCAGTGCGCGGTCGGCCTGACCGGAGTCGGCGAGTTCCTGGCCGGCGCGCTGCATGATCTGCCGGATGTCGGCGGGGATCTGCTGCTGGCGGGCTGTGTAGAAGGCGTGCAGCTCGGCCTTGAGGGTCATCGGAAGGTTCCTCCTGGGGCGCCGGTCATGTCGTCTTCCGCTATCTCGGAACGACCGTTTCAAGATAGCGGGCGGGACGGTATCTTGGAACCCTCATTTCAAGATGCCGAGGACTGAGACATGCCGGACGTCAAACACTTCGATCCCGACACGGCCCTGGACGTCGTGATGCGGCTGTTCTGGCGCCAGGGCGTGGAGGCGACCGGGATCCAGGACGTCGTGACGGCCACCGGACTGAACCGCTCCAGCCTCTACGCCACCTTCGGCGGCAAGCAGCAGCTGTACCGTGCCGCACTGCGCCGGTACATCGAGCAACGCTCCCATCCGGCGTTCGGCCGCCTGGCCGGAGACGACCGCGGCCTGCCCGCCGTTCACGACTTCTTCGCCGCGCTGATCGAGGCCCGCTGCTCAGGCGCGTACGCCCAATGGGGCTGCATGGTCTCCAACGCTCATGCCGGCGGCGAGAACAGTGACCCCGACATCCGGGCCGTCCTCGACCGGCACCACGGGGAGCTACGGGAGGCGCTGCGCACGGCACTCGTCGCCGCCGAGGCCAAGGCTCAGCTCAAACCCGGCACCGACCCCGGGGCCGCGGCCGACCTGCTGGCCTTGCTCGCCTACGGAGTCAATCTACGTTCCCGTGCGGGCGCCGATGCCGGGGAGCTGACGAGGACGGTGACCGGGGCCCTCGACGCGCTGGGGGCCGCGTAGCCGGGCCGTGCGGCATGCCGTGTCAGCGGGGTCGGAGCGCGAGGTGAGTGGACGCCGGCCATCGAGGGCGGGGGGACGGCTGTGGACGTCGTACGCGTTGTCGGCGGCCGGCCGTGGCGGCGGGCGGTGTCAGACGTCTTTGGCCGGCCAGTCCAGAAGCCGGGCTCCGATCACGGCCGTCTGGAGCATGTAGCGGTGGGTCGGGTCGGCGGGGTTGGCACCGGTGAGTTTGTGGATGCGTTCCAGGCGGTAGGTCAGGGCGCGCACGCTGAGGGTGAGGCGGCGGGCGGCCTCGGCGGCCACGCAGCCGGAGTCGAAATACGCGGTGAGGGTGTCCAATAAGGGCTGGGCGCCGTCGCGGGCGGTGGTGAGCGGTCCCAGGGTGTCGGCGACGAGGTCGGCCATGGCTTGGCGGTCGCGGGTGAGGACGGGGTAGACCAGCAGGTCGGCGGCGCGCAGGACGGGGTCGTCGAGGTCGAAGCGCTCGGCGAGTTCGAGGGCGTTGAGCGCTTCCTCGTAGGACTGGACTACGCCGCCGGGACCGGGCTGGGGGCGGCCGATGGCGACCCGGCCGCCGTCGGTGGCGGCGTGCGCCTGCTTGGCGAAGTAGGCGAGTACCTCGTCCTGGTGGCCGGGGCGACGCACAGCAGGCGGCCGTCCTTGGTGGTGAGCAGGATGCTGCGGTCGCCGAAGCGGGAGATGAGTGCCCGTTCCACCTGCTGGGGCACCCGGTCGCCCTCGTCGTAGGTGGCGGGGCCCTGCGCGACGGCGACGGCGTGGGCGTGGGACAGGCGCAGGCCGAAGCGTTCGGCGCGTTCGGCGAGGCGGCCGAGGTCGCTGCGGCCGTAGAGGAGGTGGTCGATGAACTCGCGGCGGGCGGCCTCTTCTTGGCGTACGACCAGGAGCTGGGCGCGTTCGTAGCCTTCGGCGAAGGCGTCGATGACCTGCTGCACGGCGGCGAGCGCGTCGTCGGCGGAGCCGGGTGAACCTGGCCAAGCCGTGCGGGCGCAAGCCAGATGCGCGCTGACGAGGGCGCGCAGCCCGTGGCCGGCCTCGGCGGCCTGCTCGCCCAGGACGCGGCGGGAGGCGATCTCGTCCCGGGTGAGGCGTCGCCCGGTGGCCGACACCTCGGTCAGGATCTCGGCGTAACCGTCCAGAAACTGCTCGGGAAGTTCCCGCTCGGTCACGTCGTCCCCCTGATTCCTGACGCGCTGGTGACGGTTTCTTAGGGCTTGCCGGGAAACAAGTCCTGGCTTCCAGCTGCGGGGCTCGTTGCTCTGGTATGGGGAGACCGGAGGGGATCGAGGCCGTCCTGGCTGCGAAGTTCCAGGTGTTGTTGCCGCATCTGGACGAGCGGCAGCGTCGGCTGGCCATAGGGGCGGAAGCACTGGCGCTGGGGCATGGTGGGATCAGGCTCGTCGCTGCCGCGGCCGGGGTCCGGGAGGGCACGGTCTCGCGCGGAGCGGCTGAACTGGACTTTGGTCAGGCTGTGTTGGGGCGGGTCAGTCATCCTGGCGGGGGCCGGAAGAAGGCTGTGGACCTCGATCCGGGGCTGCGGCCGGCGCTACTTGCGCTGGTCGAGCCCGACGAGCGGGGTGATCCGATGTCGCCGCTGCGGTGGACGACGAAGTCGACGCGGAAGCTGGCAGCGGAGCTGACCCGGCAGGGCCATCGCGTCTCCGCCGACACGGTCGCGGGCCTGCTGCGGGAGGAAGGCTTCAGTCTGCAGGCCAACGCCAAGACCATCGAGGGTGCTCAGCACCCGGACCGGGACCCCCAGTTCCGCTACCTCAATGAGCAGGCACGAGACCACCGGGACGCCGGTGACCCGGTGATCAGCGTGGACAGCAAGAAGCAGGAGCTGATCGGCCACTACAAGAACGCCGGGCACCAATGGCGGCCCGCAGGGCACCCCGTGAGGGTCAAGACGCACGACTTCCCCGGCCAGGCAGAGAAGGCGATTCCGTACCGCGTTGGTCGGGTGCGAGCCCGCGGCGGTTGGTCCTCCGTGATGTGTACGGAGCCCAGATCGAGGTGGATCCAGACGTGCTCGTGGCCGATCCTGCGCTCTGGCGGCTAGTGGACGCGGGCGTCCGTGGTTCTCTGGAGCGAGGGAGCCTCCGACGCGGAGCGTCCGCGCTGCGGGAGATCTCCCGACGGATCGACGAGGAAACCGTCAGAGCCGTCTTCAGGGTCTCGGGCCTCTCCACGGATGGCGGTCAGCCCTGAGGCGAGCGGGCCGGTCGAACAGTCCATCCGCTCCACGGCCCGCCGCTATCTCGAAGCAGTGGCCGGGACATCGGGGTCTGCGGTCTGCAGGCCGGGAGCCGCTTTCAGGGTGAGCACCATGGTGAGGCCGCCGCCTGGGGTGTCCTCGGCGTCGAGGGTGGCGCCCATCGCCTCGGCGAAGCCGCGCGCGACGGCGAGGCCGAGGCCCACTCCCGCGCCGCGCGGGGCGTCGCCGTAGCGCTGGAAGGGGGCGAAGATGCGGTCCTTGGCCTCGTCGGGGACGCCTGGGCCACGGTCGACCACGCGGACCTCCACCCGGTCGGCGATGGCGCTGGCCGACACCAGCACCGGCTTGCCGTCGGGGCTGTATTTGACCGCGTTCTCCACGACGTTGGCGACCGATCGCTCCAGCAGCCCCGGATCCGCGGCGACCATCGGCAGGGTTTCGGGGATGTCCAGCTCCACGCTCTCCTCGGGGTCGGGTATGCCGCCCAGTGCCATCGGCACCACCTCGTCCAGGTCGGTCTCCCGGATCAGCGGGGTGAGGGTGCCGGTCTGGATCCGGGACATGTCGAGGAGGTTGTTCACGAGGTGGTCGAGGCGGTCGGCACCCTCCTCGATGCCTGCCAGGAGTTCGGCCTGGTCCTCCTCGGACCAGGCCACGTCGTCCGAGCGGAGTGAGGAGACCGCGGCCTTGATCCCGGCCAGCGGGGTGCGCAGGTCGTGGCTGACGGCCGCCAGCAGCGCGGTGCGGATGCGGTTGCCCTCGGCGAGTTCCTTGGCCTGGTCGGCCTGGTACTGCAGCCGCTGGCGGTCCAGGACCACGGCGGCCTGGGCGGCGAAGGCCGCGAGCACCCGCTGGTCCTCGGCCGGCAGGACGCGGCCGGTCAGGGCGAGTGCGAGGTGGTCGCCGACGGGCATGTCGACGTCGGCGTCCTCGGGGCGCCGCAGGGGCCGGGTGCCCCCGACACTGGCGGTGATCGTCCAGGGGGTGACCTCGCTCTCGCGTTCCATGAGGGCGACCGTGTCCATGCTGAAGGTCTCGCGGACCCGTTCCAGCAGTGCTTCCAGGCTGGTCTCGCCGCGCAGCACGCTGCCCGCGAGGAAGGAGAGGATCTCCGACTCGGCGCGCAGCCGGGCGGCCTGGTGCGTGCGCCGGGCCGCCAGGTCAACGACCGAGGCCACGGACACCGCCACGGCGAAGAACACGGCGATGGCGACGATGTTCTCCGGGTCGGCGATGGTCCAGGTGTGCACCGGGGGAGTGAAGTACCAGTTGAGCAGCACCGAGCCGACGGCGGCCGAGGCCAGCGCGGGCAGGAGGCCGCCGAGCAGGGCCGCTCCCACGGTCAGGGCCAGGAAGATCAGTACGTTGTTCGTGAGGTCCGGGCCCGTGTCGATGTGGGTGAGCGCGTAGGTGAGCAGGAGTGGGCCGAGCACGCCGACCAGCCAGCCCCCGATGATGCGCGAGCGGCCCAGACGGCTGCCTCGTGCGATCGGCAGCCCGCGCCCCTTGGCGACCTCGTCGTGGGTGACGATGTGGACGTCCAGGTCGGGGCCCGACTCGCGGGCCACGATGGCGCTCACACCGGGACCGAAAACGTACTGCCAGGTGCGGCGGCGGCTTGCGCCGAGGACTATCTGGGTGGCATTCACCCCGCGCGCGAAGTCCAGGAGCGCGGCGGGGACGTCATCGCCGACGACGTGGTGGAAGGTGCCGCCGAGGTCCTCGGCCAGCGTGCGCTGCACGGCCAGTTCCTTGGGCGAGGCCGACGTCAGACCGTCGCTGCGGGCGATGTAGACGGCCAGCACCTCGCCGCCGGCACCCTTCTCCGCGAGGCGGGCGGCCCGGCGGATCAGGGTCCGTCCCTCGGGACCGCCGGTCAGGCCGACCACGATCCGCTCGCGGGCCTGCCAGGTGGAGCGGATGTTGTGCTCCCCGCGGTACTGCTGCAGGTACGCGTCAACCCGGTCGGCCACCCACAGCAGGGCCAGCTCCCGCAAGGCGGTCAGGTTGCCGGGGCGGAAGTAGTTCGACAGCGCCGCGTCGATCTTGTCGGGCTTGTAGACGTTGCCGTGCGCCATGCGGCGGCGCAGCGCCTCGGGGGACATGTCGACCAACTCGATCTGGTCCGCCCGCCGTACCACCTCGTCGGGGACGGTCTCCTGCTGCCGTACACCGGTGATCGACTCGACGACGTCGCCCAGGGACTCCAGGTGCTGGATGTTGACGGTCGAGACGACGTCGATCCCGGCGGCCAGCAGCTCCTCGACGTCCTGCCACCGCTTGGCGTTGCGGGACCCGGGGATGTTCGTATGGGCGAGCTCGTCCACCAGGGCGACGTCCGGACGGCGGGTGAGGACCGCGTCGACGTCCATCTCGGTGAACGTGGTGTCGCGGTAGCCGATCTCGCGGCGCGGCACCTGCTCCAGTCCGTGCAGCATTACCTCGGTGCGCGGCCGGTCGTGGTGTTCCACGAAGGCGACCACGCAGTCGGTGCCCCGCTCGATGCGGCGGTGCGCCTCCGACATCATCGCGTACGTCTTGCCGACACCCGGCGCCGCGCCGAGATAGATCCGAAGCTTGCCGCGTGCCATGGTCTCTCACTCCTCGAAGCGGTAGCCCATGCCGGGCTCTGTGATGAGGTGGCGCGGATGGGAGGGGTCCGCTTCCAGTTTGTGCCGCAGCTGGGCCATGTAGACGCGAAGGTAGTGGGTCTTGCTGCGGCCGGCAGGACCCCACACTTCCTGGAGCAGCTGCTGCTGGGTGATCAGCCGCCCCGGGTTGCGCAGCAGTACTTCCAGGATGTGCCACTCGGTCGGGGTCAGGCGCACCTGCCCGCCACCACGCGTGGCCTTCTTCGCCGACAGGTCGACCGTGAACTCCTCGGTATGCACGACCAGCGGCCTGCCGTCGGCCAAGGGCGCGGGTTCAAGGTGGCGCAGGGCCACCCGCAGCCGGGCCAGGAGTTCCTCCATGCTGAAGGGTTTCGTGATGTAGTCGTCGGCGCCGGTGTCGAGCGCCTCGATCTTCTCGCCCTCGGCATGGCGGGCGGAGACCACCAGAATCGGTACCCGGCTCCAGCCGCGCAGCCCCCGGACCACGTCGAGGCCGTCGATGTCCGGCAGGCCGAGGTCCAGCAGGACCACGTCGGGCGGCCGGGCGGCGGCCAGCCGCAGGGCGGTCGCCCCGTCGGGCGCGGCGTCCACCTCGTACCTGCGGGCCCTGAGGTTGATCACGAGGGCTCTGAGGAGCTGGGGATCGTCGTCCACGACCAGCACCCGTGTCATCGCCGTGCCGCCTTCCATGGAGGTGCGGGAGGTGAGCCGGGCAACGGGCACCACCTTCGCCGGGTCTGTTCTGTGGGGGATGGTGGGGCAGAGACGGGAGTCGGCGGCCGGAGGATGCTCCTCGTGCCGCTGGCTCCCGCCTGCTGCGGTGGCAACGCGGTCAGCTCTTCTCGGCCAGTGTCCTGAGCGCGATGTTGAGTTCGAGGACGTTGACGCGCGGCTGGTCGAGGAAGCCGAGCGTGCGTCCCCGGGTGTGGTCGTCGACCAGTTTCCGCACCTGGGCGACGGGCAGCCCGTTCGCCTGCGCGACCCGCTTGACCTGGATGTCCGCGTACTGCGGGGAGATGTCGGGGTCGATGGCGGAGGCGGAGCCGGTGACCGCGTCCTTGGGCACCTCGGACTCGGGTACGCCGTTGAAGGCGGCGACCTGCTTCTTCGCGGCCTCGACGTTCTTGACGAGGGTCGGGTCACTGGCGCCGAGCTGGCTGGAGCCGGTGGCCAGCGGGTCGTAGCCGCTGTTGGACGGACGGCCCTGGAACCACTTCGGGTCGGGCTTGTCGGTGCCCTTGAAGTTCCAGCTCTGGCCGATCAGCGTCGAGCCGACCTCCTTGTCGTCGACCTTGACGATGGAGCCGCCTGCCTGGTCGTGGAAGGCGAGTTGGCCGATGCCGGTGACGGCGAGCGGGTAGATGACGCCGGTCACGACGGTGAGGACGAGGAGCATGCGCAGGGCGGCCCACAGCATCCGTGCGGTGTTCGTAACGGAGTTGTTCATGTCCTTCACCCGATCCCGGGGATCAGCGAGATGAGCAGGTCGATGAGCTTGATGCCGATGAACGGTGCGATCAGCCCGCCCAGGCCGTAGATGCCGAGGTTGCGGCGGAGCATCCTGTCCGCGCTCATCGGCCGGTACTGCACACCGCGCAGGGCAAGCGGGACCAGCGCGATGATGATCAGCGCGTTGAAGACGACGGCGGACAGGATCGCCGACTCGGGGCTGGCCAGACCCATGATGTTGAGCTTGTCCAGTGACGGGTAGGCGACGGCGAACATGGCCGGAATGATCGCGAAGTACTTCGCGACGTCGTTGGCGATGGAGAACGTGGTCAACGCGCCCCGGGTGATGAGGAGTTGCTTGCCGATCTCCACGATCTCGATGAGCTTGGTCGGGTTGGAGTCGAGGTCGACCATGTTGCCGGCCTCCTTGGCGGCCGACGTGCCGGTGTTCATCGCGACGCCGACGTCCGCCTGGGCGAGAGCCGGGGCGTCGTTGGTGCCGTCGCCGGTCATCGCGACGAGCTTGCCACCCGCCTGCTCCCGCTTGATGAGGGCCATCTTGTCCTCGGGGGTGGCCTCGGCGAGGAAGTCGTCGACGCCCGCCTCCTCGGCGATCGCCTTCGCCGTCAGAGGGTTGTCGCCCGTGATCATGATGGTCTTGATGCCCATGCGCCGCAGTTCGTCGAACCGCTCCCGCATGCCCTCCTTGACGACGTCCTTGAGGTGAATCACCCCCAGGACGCGTGCGCCCCGGTCGTCCTCGACGGCCACGAGCAGCGGGGTGCCGCCGGCCTCGGAGATCCGGTCGGCCAGGATGCCGGCGTCCTCGGCGACCTCGCCGCCCTGCTCGCGCACCCAGGCGGCGACCGAACCGGCCGCGCCCTTGCGGACCTTGCGCCCGTCGACGTCGACGCCCGACATGCGGGTCTGGGCGGTGAAGGCGATCCACTCGGCGTGCGCCAACTCGCCCTGGTGGCGTTCGCGCAGCCCGTACTTCTCCTTCGCCAGGACGACGATGGAGCGGCCTTCGGGCGTCTCGTCGGCCAGCGACGACAGCTGCGCGGCGTCGGCCACCTCGGCCTCGGTCGTCCCGCGCACGGCCACGAACTCGGACGCCTGCCGGTTGCCGAGGGTGATGGTGCCGGTCTTGTCCAGCAGCAGGGTGGAGACGTCACCAGCCGCTTCGACTGCCCTGCCGGACATGGCGAGGACGTTGCGCTGCACGAGGCGGTCCATGCCCGCGATGCCGATCGCGGACAGCAACGCGCCGATGGTGGTCGGGATCAGGCAGACCAGCAGCGCCGTGAGCACGATCATGGAGGTCTGCTTGTCCGCGCCCGCGTAGATCGCGAACGGTTTCAGCGTGACGACCGCCAGCAGAAAGACGATGGTGAGGGACGCGAGCAGGATGTTCAGCGCGATCTCGTTCGGCGTCTTCTGCCGGGCCGCTCCCTCGACGAGGTTGATCATACGGTCGATGAAGGTCTCACCGGGCTTTGTCGTGATCTTGATGACGATGCGGTCGGACAGCACCTTCGTGCCGCCGGTGACGGCCGAGCGGTCGCCGCCGGACTCACGGATGACGGGTGCCGACTCACCGGTGATCGCGGACTCGTCGACCGACGCGACACCCTCGACGACGTCACCGTCGCCGGGGATGATGTCGCCGGCCTCGCAGACGACCAGGTCGCCGATCCTCAGCTCCGTACCCGGCACCTGCTCCTCGGACGTGCCGTCCTTCAGCAGCCGTCGGGCGACCGTGTCGGTCTTGGCCTTGCGCAGGGTGTCGGCCTGCGCCTTGCCGCGGCCCTCGGCGACCGCCTCCGCCAGGTTGGCGAAGACGACGGTCAGCCACAGCCAGGCGGCGATGACCCAGCCGAACCAGTCACCGGGGTCCTTGACGGTCAGCACGGTGGTGACCACGGAGCCGACGAGCACAACGAACATCACGGGCGACTTGACCATCACCTGCGGATCGAGCTTGCGGAAGGCGTCAGGCAGCGACGTGAGCAGCTGCTTCGGGTCGAACAAGCCCGCACCGACACGGCCATGGTCCGTGTGACCGGTCGGTACGTCGCTGTGTGGTGCCCGGCTGGGTGTAACCGTGGGCATCGGGTCCTCTTGCTTCTCGATACGAGTGGTCATGTCGCCAGTCCCTCGGCCAGCGGGCCCAGCGCGAGTGCCGGGAAGAACGTCAGACCGGTGATGATCAGGATCGCGCCTACCAGCAGGCCGGTGAACAGCGGCTTTTCGGTGCGCAGGGTGCCTGCGGTGGCGGGAACGGGCTTCTGCTCGGCGAGCGAGCCCGCCAGCGCCAGCACGAACACCATGGGCAGGAAGCGGCCCAGCATCATGCACAGCCCCAGCGTCGTGTTGAAGAAGTCCGTGTTCGCCCCGAAGCCGGCGAAGGCGGAGCCGTTGTTGTTGGACGCCGAGGTGTAGGCGTACAGGACCTCGGAGAAGCCGTGCGCCCCGATGTTGGTCATGGCGTCCTTGCCGTCCGGCAGGGCCATCGCCACCGCGGTGCCGATCAGCACCAGCGCCGGGGTGACGAGGATGTAGCAGGCGGCCAGCTTGATCTCGCGGGTGCCGATCTTCTTGCCCAGGTACTCGGGCGTGCGGCCGACCATGAGTCCGGCGATGAAGACGGCGATGACCGCCATGACGAGCATGCCGTAGAGGCCGGAGCCGACACCGCCGGGCGCGATCTCGCCCAGCATCATGCCGAGCAGCAGCACGCCGCCGGACAGACCGCTGTAGGAGTCGTGGAAGGAGTTGACCGAGCCGGTCGAGGTCATCGTCGTCGACACCGCGAACAGCGACGACGGTCCTTCGCCGAACCGTTGTTCCTTGCCCTCCATCGCCCCGCCCGCCAACTGGGAGGCGGTGCCGGGGTGGGCGTACTCGATCCACGTCACGGCGACCACGCCGGCGAACCAGATGATGCCCATGGCCGCGACGACGGCGTAGCCCTGCCTGACGTTGCCGACCATCCTGCCGAAGGTGCGCGGCAGCGAGAATGGGATCACCAGCAGCAGGAAGATCTCCAGCAGGTTGGTGAAGCCGTTGGGGTTCTCGAACGGGTGGGAGCTGTTGGCGTTGAAGAAGCCGCCACCGTTGGTGCCCAGGTCCTTGATGGCCTCCTGGGAGGCCACGGCGCCGGGGCTGATGGCCTGCTTGTCACCGGTGAGCGTGGTGATGGTGTGGATGTCGCCGAAGTTCTGGATGGCGCCAGCGGCGATCAGCAGTACGGCCGCGACGACGGAGACCGGGATCAGGATGCGGACGGTGCCGCGCACCAGGTCCGCCCAGAAGTTGCCCAGGTCACCCGTGCGGGACCGGGCGAACCCGCGCACCAGCGCGACAGCGACGGCGATGCCGACTGCGGCGGAGACGAAGTTCTGCACGGCGAGCCCGGCGGTCTGGGTGACGTGGCTCATCGCCACTTCGCCCGAGTACGACTGCCAGTTGGTGTTGGACACGAAGGAAGCGGCGGTGTTGAACGCCTGGTCGGGGCTGATCGGCTTGAAGCCGAGCGACAGCGGCAGCTTGTCCTGCAGCCGCTGCAGCACGTACAGGAACAGCACGCTCACCGCGGAGAAGGCGAGCACCCCGCGCAGGTAGCCGGGCCAGCGCATCTCGACGTCCGGGTCGGCGCCGACCGAGCGGTAGATCCACCGCTCGACCCGTAGGTGCTTTGTGGAGGAATAGACGGCGGCCATGTAGTCGCCGAGGGGACGGTGGACCAGAGCGAGCGCGCCGATCAGCGCGGTCACCAGGAGCACGTCAGCAAGTACCGGGCTCATGGGCGTGCTCAGAACCTCTCCGGGAAGATCAGGGCGAGGACGAGATAGCCCAGCAGGGTGACGGCCACGACCAGTCCGACGACGTTCTCGGCGGTCACAGCTTCGCCACCCCCTTGGCGATGAAAGCCACCAGCGCGAACACCGCGACGGTGGTGAGGACGAAGGCCACGTCGGCCATCGCAGTCTCCTGAATGAGGTTCGGACAAGAACGGACCTCTAGAGGAAACCCCCTTCTCAGGGGGGAGGCGACGGTCGTTAACGCTCCTCATACGGCCGTGGGCTCGGCCTTGACGGATCTCTGACGCGGAGAGGCTTCAAGGCCCGAGGAAGCCGCGGATCCGAGTGGCGATGGCGGGCCAGTCGTCGCCGAACCAGACGAAGTGACTGTCCGCGTGGCTCTCCAGCAGCTCCGCTCTCCGGAGAGCGGCGGCCAGGGCCTGGGCATGGGCGAACGGCACGGCGCCGTCGTAGCGGCTGGCGATCACCAGGCCGGGCTGCTCGACTTCGGCCGACAGACGCCTGAGGCCGGGGCCGGCCTTGAGATCTCGGAGGTCGTTGAGGAACCCGTGCCCCGAGCGCATCCGCGTGAACAAGGCGATCGCCGTCTCCCGGTGCTCGGGCCGCAAGCCCGCCACGACCTTCCCGACCGAAAGGACCGTGAGATCACGCAACAGCATCCGAAGCGCAGCATCCGGCGCGTGCCGTACGAGCGCGTGCACCAGCGCCCACGTCGCCGGTTCGGTGCGGGGAGCGAAGACGACGTGAGCGCCGAGGTACGTACGGCGGTCGGGCCAGGGCACCGGTCCCACCGCGCTCTGCAGGATCAGCCGCTCCACCAGGGCAGGGTGCCGTGCGGCCATCGCGACGGCCGTGGGACCCCCGCCCGAGACGCCGACCACCGCCGCGACCCGGGTGACGCCGAGACGTGCGCAGAGCGCGGCGATGGCGTCGGCGAAACCTTCTGCCGAACCGCCGGTCTTGACCGGGGTACGGCCGTATCCGGGCCGTGACGGCACCAGCAGGGAGTAGCCCGCCTGCGTGAACGGCTCTTCACCCAGGGCCAGCCCGGCCCGCATGTGCCCGCCATGGAAGATTACGACGGTCTCCGGCCCGCGACGATCGAGGCGGAATTCCAGCGGCCCGTGGCCCGTCTCGACCACCTTCGTGGGGAGCTCGCTCTCGGCGGCTCCGCGAGCTGGAGGGAGCCTCACGACAACTCCCCGGTGCGGCGGAGTTCCCTGACGGTGGGGCGGTTCACTCCGAAATCGTGCCATGAAGCCGCCTGTCCTGGCTGTCCCGGGGCTGGTGGAGTTTGTGCAGGTAAGGTGTGCGGCCGGGATCTTGACGAGCCTTTGACACAGAGCTGCGCGGAAGCTGGGCGTCAGGGGATGGAGGTGACAGCGGTGAGAACACGGGGGGCGCGGATGCGGTCACAGCCGTCGCTGCTGACCGCACACCCTGCTCGCTCGGTCGTCGTGGCCTTCGCCCTCGTGGTCCTGGTCGGCGCGGTGCTGCTGGCCCTGCCGATCGCCACCGAGGAACGCGCCGGCGCCGGCTTCGTGACCGCGCTGTTCACCTCCACGTCGGCGGTGTGCGTCACCGGACTGGCTGTCGTGGACACGGGAACGTACTGGAGCGGATTCGGCGAGGGCGTGATCCTCGCGCTGATCCAGGTCGGCGGCTTCGGGATCATGACGATGGCCTCGCTGCTGGCGCTGCTGGTCTCCGGGCGGCTGCGCCTGCGCATGCAGCTGACCGCGCAGGCGGAGACCAAGAGTCTGGGCATCGGCGACGTACGACGAGTGCTGCTCGGTGTCGCCGGCACCACGCTGATCGTCGAACTGGCAACCGGCACGGTCCTCGCGCTGCGCTTCCGCTACGGGTACGGAGAGAGCGTCGGCAGCGCGGTGTACCTGGGCTACTTCCACGCCGTGTCGGCGTTCAACAACGCCGGCTTCGGCCTGCACGCCGACAGCATCACCCGCTACGCCCAGGACGCCTGGGTCACCCTCCCGATCGCCGGCGCCGTGATCCTGGGCGGCATCGGCTTCCCCGTCGTGCTGGAACTGCTGCGCCACCGGCACCGACGGCGCACCACCGGACGGCGCAACTGGACCCTGCACACCAGGCTGACGCTGATCACCAGCGCCGTCCTGCTGGCCGCCGGAACCGTGCTGACCTGTCTGCTGGAGTGGACCAACGCCGACACCCTCGGCCCCCTCACGACGGCGGACAAGGTCCTCAACGGCTTCTTCTACTCGGTCATGTCCCGTACCGCCGGCTTCAACGCGATCGATATCGGCGCCCTGCACGCTTCCACGCTGCTGATGACCTGCGTGCTGATGTTCATCGGCGGCGGCAGCGCCGGAACCGCGGGCGGCATCAAGGTCACCACGTTCGCCGTGCTGGCCGCAGCGATACTCGCCGAGGTCCGCGGCGAGCCCACCTCCTCGATGCTGGGCCGCCGCCTGGCCCCGCACGTGCTGCGCCAGGCTCTGACCGTGGCGTTGCTGGGCATCGGTCTGGTCATTAGTTCCACGCTCGCCCTGCTCACGCTCACCGAGGAGAGCCTGGAGGCGGTGCTGTTCGAGGTGGTCTCCGCCTTCGGCACGGTGGGCCTGTCCACCGGTATCACCGCCGACGTCCCGACGGCCGGACAGTTGCTGCTGGTCGGCCTGATGTTCGTCGGCCGCCTGGGACCCATCACCCTGGTCTCGGCGCTCGCCCTGCGCGAGCGCACCCGCCGCTACGAACTGCCCGAGGAGCGACCCGTCATTGGTTAACCACCTCACCTTCCTGCGCCGACGGCGCCGCAAGCGCCGCACCGAGACGCCTGCCCAGGGCGGCGGTGACCAGCGTGTCGCGGTCATCGGTCTCGGCCGCTTCGGCTACTCCCTGGCCGGCGAGCTGATGCGGCGCGGGTGGGACGTGCTCGGCCTCGACACCGACAGCCGTCTGGTCCAGAAGTACAGCGACGGCCTCACCCACGCCGCCGTCGCCGACTGCACCGACCCCGAGACACTCCACCAGCTCGGCGTCCACGAGTTCACCAGCGCCGTCGTCGCCATCGGCAGCGACATAGAGGCCAGCATCCTGGTCAGCTCAAACCTGCTCGAGGCCGGGGTGCCCAACATCTGGGCCAAGGCCGTCAGCCGTCAGCACGGCCAGATCCTCGAACGCCTCGGCGTCCACCACGTGGTCCTGCCCGAGCACGAGATGGGCGAGCGCGTCGCCCACCTGGTCACCGGCCGCATGCTGGACTTCATCGAGTTCGACGACGACTACGCCCTGGTGAAGACCGTCGCGCCGGACCTCGCCACCGGCGTCCCGCTCGGCCAGAGCCAGGTCCGCAGCAGATACGGCGTCACGGTCGTCGGCATCAAGCGCCCCGGGGAGGACTTCACTTACGCCACCGCCGAGACGGTCGTCCAGAAGGGCGACGTCATCGTCGTCACCGGCAAGACCCACGCCGTGGAGACCTTCGCCGAGCTCGGCTGAAGACCGAACAATGTTGCCGGGTTCCGGCAACGCCCGTGCCTCCGTGGTGCCCGTCAGCGAGCTGTCAAAGACGTATCAAGGGCAGGTAAGGTTCACCGTGGTGTGCCGGGAAGCCTGGTCGGCGAGTAGGGGACAAGTCTCTCTTCCGATCGGGGGTGGCCGTCATGGTGCTCGTGGTGGTGTTCGGTGCCGCGCTGTTGGTGGCGGTGCTGTTGTCGGGCCTGGCGGCGCGGACGGTACTTTCCACGTCCTTCCTTTTCCTGGTCGGCGGCGCGCTGGTCAGCGACGGATTCCTCGGGCTGATTCACATCACGCCGGACAGCGAGATCGTGTCCGTCACAGCAGACCTCGCCTTGTTCGCGGTGCTCTTCACCGACGGCATGCACGTGTCCCTGCCCAAGCTGCGCGCCGGCTGGAGGAACCCCGCACGCGCCCTGGGCCTGGGCATGCCGCTCGCGTTCGTCTTCATGGCCCTGGTCACCCACTACTTGGTGGGCCTGGACTGGACGACGTCGTTCCTGGTCGGAGCCGTGCTGGCGCCGACCGACCCGGTGTTCGCGTCGGCGATCGTCGGACGCAAGGAAGTCCCGGCCAAGCTGCGGCAGCTGCTGAACGTGGAGAGCGGCATCAACGACGGGCTCGCGCTCCCCGTGGTCCTGATGCTCATCGCGGCCGCCGGCCCCACCGCGGACAGCGCGGAAGCCTCCGGCTCCACCATCGCGTTGGAACTGCTGCTCGGCCTGGTCTTCGGCGTCGTGCTTCCCCTGCTGGTCAACGGTCTCGTACGCTTCCGGCTGCTGGGCGCTGAGCCGAAGCTTCAGCCGCTGCTGCCGCTGGCCACCGGGATCATCCTGTACGCGACCTGCCACCTCACCCACGCCAACCCCTACCTCGCCGCCTTCTCGGCCGGCGCGGCCCTGGCGCGCGTCTCTCCGGAGGCCAAGACGTCCTTCGAACCACTCGGCGAGGCGCTGGCGGAGCTGGCGAAGTTCGCGGCACTCCTGGTGTTCGGCGCGCTGCTGACCCCGCAGCTGTTCGGCGACCTCTCCTTCGGCGGGTACGTGGCAGTGGTTCTGGCGATCGTGCTGATCCGCCCGGCCTCGCTGCTCATCTCGCTGCTCGGCACGAGCGTCATTTCGCGCAAGGAGAAGCTGGTGGCGGCCTGGTTCGGGCCGAAGGGCTTCGCCTCGGTGGTCTACGGCCTGCTCGTGCTGCAGTCCGGCATCCCGCAGGCCGAGGAGGCGTTCACCCTCATCGCGGTGTGCATCGCCTTCTCGATCATCGCCCACAGCTCCACGGACGTCCCGATCGCGCGCGCGTTCGACGTCGACGACATCGTCGGCATCCCGGACAAGGACCAGCCCGCCACCACCACGCCCGAGGAGGGCCGTCTTGACGCTCGCGCGTGACCTGGCCCGCCCGTATCCGACGGTGCGGGTCGACGACGACGCCCAGGACGCGGCCCGGCTGCTGATACGCGAGCGGCTGCCCGCTCTGCTGGTGCTCGACCAGGTGGATTGTCCGTACGCGATCATCCCCACCGCCCAGCTCCTCAGCGCCCTGGTGCCTGAATCCGACCCCCTGGATCCACTGCTGTCTCTGATCGCCGATCGTTTGGACGACGGCGCCCAGGAAACGCTCTCCGGGCGGTCGGTGGCCGACTGGCTGCCCCGGCGTCGTACCACGCCCGGCCTGGTGGGCTCGGAGGACTCGCCGTCTGAGGTCGCCGCCCTCATGACACGCAAGGACTGCCCCGTCGTCGCGGTGATCGAGCATGGCGGCGGCGCAGTCACGTTACTTGGGGCGATCACCGCGAACGTCTTGTTGGAGCACTTCATCGGAGGACCGTGAACGACTGGCAGAGCTGGGCGGCGGTCGTCGTCTTCGTCTGCGCGTACGCGCTGATCATCAGTGAGAAGATCCACCGCGTCGCCGTCGCCCTCGGCGGCGCCGGCCTGATGCTCGCGATCCGGGCGACCGACGACAAGTCGGCGTTCTACTCCGAGCACAGCGGCGTCGACTGGAACGTCATCTTCCTGCTCATGGGCATGATGATGATCGTCGGCGTGCTGAAGAAGACGGGCATGTTTGAGTACCTGGCGATCTGGTCGGTGAAGAAGGCCAGGGCCAAGCCCTTCCGCGTGATGGCCATGCTGGTCGTGATCACGGCCGTGGCCTCGGCCCTTCTGGACAACGTCACCACGGTGCTGCTGATCGCGCCGGTGACACTGCTCGTCTGCGAGCGCCTCGCCCTGCCGGCCGTCCCGTTCCTGATCGCCGAGGTCATGGCGTCGAACATCGGCGGCACGGCGACCCTCGTCGGTGATCCGCCCAACATCATCATCGCCAGCCGGGCCGGGCTGACCTTCAACGACTTCCTGGTCCATCTGGCGCCGATCGTGGTCGTCCTGGTGATCGCACTGCTTCTGCTGTGCCGGGTGATGTTCCGCAAGTCCTTCGTCTACGACGGGGATCGCGCCGCCGAGATCATGGCGCTGGAGGAGCGCGAGGCCATCAAGGATCGGACGCTGCTCGTTCAGGGCCTCGTGGTCCTGGCCCTCGTGGTCGTGGGCTTCGTTCTGCACCCGGTGCTGCACTACGAGCCCAGCGTCGTCGCTCTGCTCGGCGCAGGACTGCTCATCGCCATCTCCACGGCGGAGACCCGGGAGGTGCTCCAAGAGGTTGAGTGGCCCACCCTGGCTTTCTTCGCCGGGCTCTTCATCATGATCGGCGGGCTGATCGAGACCGGTGTGATCGGTGAGATCTCCAAGGCCCTGGCCGACGTGATCGGCGACAACGAACTCGGCGGCTCCATGACCATGCTGAGCGCCTCCGCGGTCCTGTCCGGCATCGTCGACAATATCCCCTACGTCGCCACGATGGCCCCCATCACCAGCGACCTCGTCCAGAACATGGGCGGTGGCAGCGACCACGTCATGTGGTGGGCCCTCGCGCTCGGCGCCGACCTGGGCGGCAACGCCACCGCCATCGGCGCCAGCGCCAACGTGGTCGTCCTCGGCATCGCCGAACGCAACCGCCAGCCCATCTCCTTCTGGCAGTTCACCAAGTACGGCCTGGTCGTCACCGGCGTGACCGTGTCCCTCGCCCTCGGCTACGTCTGGCTGCGCTACTTCGCACTCGGCTGACGCCGCTCGAAGCGGGCCAATCCCCTGTCCATCACGCCGGATCGGAGAGCAACGGGCGTGGACGCCTCTCTCATGGCGCCGTTGGCCGTCATGGCCATGCTGGTGATCAGAACCGGACTGGTGGAGATCCGCCGTCCGGGCAGCTTGCGTCGGCAGTGGTCGTTCCTGACCAGACGGCGGGCTGTCGCGGCTGGAGTCGCAGCGGCCGTGCTCGTCTCTGTCGTCGGCTGGCAGGCCGCAGGCTTTGGCGCTGTGGCCTGGGCGGTGCTCACCGGGGCGCTCGTCGCTCAGATCGCCGACCTGGCGTCCCAGACGGACGGCACGGACCGGAATCCGTGACGTCCCGTGCCGCCTGGTAGGGCAGGTCCGCCTTCGACGGGAGACCTGTCAGCCTTTCTTTCCCTTCTTGTCCTTCTTCGGCTGCGGGTCGGCGTCGCCTGCTGAGTCTTCGCCCACGCGAGTGTCCGTCTCATCGATGGGGACGGCGGCAGGCGTCGGGTCGGCGCTCGGCGGACCTGCCGAGGGCTGAGACACGGAGGGTTCCGGACTGGCGTCCGCGCCCACGCCGGAGTCGGCGTTCGGGGAGGAGGAGGGACTGCCACCGGGCGCGAAGCAGACCGCGCCGACCAGGAGGGACACGGCGAACAGCGCGGCCGCCGCGAGGATGACGACGGTTCTCGGGCGCTGTCCGGCCGGAATGTGCACGCGCCGCCGACGACCGGCTGGGGTGCGGTGACGGGCCGGCGGGAGCCGGTACGTCGTGCTGTCGGCCGGATCCGCCGTCTTCCGAGCGGTCGGGGCGGTGAAGGACTCGAAGCCGTCGAGGGCCGGCAGGGGCTGTGGGGATCCCCGCCAGGCTTCCGCCTGGAACCAGTCGGCGACCTCCTGCGCGGTGGGACGGTCCTCGGGCTGCTTGGCGAGCATGCCGAGCAGGTAGTTCTCGAAGGCGGGCGGTAGACCTGCGCTCAGCGGGCCGGGCGGCGCGGGCGGCGTGTCGACGTGCAGAAAGAGCAGGGTGGTGGCGTTGCTGGCGGTGAATGGCGGCTGTCCGGTGAGCAGTTGGTACAGCACGCAGCCGAGCGAGTACACGTCGGAGGCCGGCCCCGCGGTCCGGCCCAGGGCCCGCTCGGGAGCCAGGTAGAGGCCGGTGCCGACGATCTGACCAGTGGTCGTCAGCCCGCCGTTCGGATCGTCGAGAAAGCGGGCGATGCCGAAGTCGCCCAGTTTCAGGGTGCCGTCGGCCTCGCACAGCAGGTTGCCCGGCTTGATGTCGCGGTGCACCACACCTTGGCGGTGCGCCGCTGCCAGGGCGGCGGCCGACTGCGCGGCGATCACGGCCACCCGCTCCGGTGCCAGACGGCGGTTGCCGGACGTCTCGTCGGCGAGGCTGCCGCCCTCGACGAACTCCATGACGAGGTACAGCCGTCCTTCCCAGGAGCCGAAGTCCAGGACGCCCACCACGTGCGGATGGCTCAGGGACGCGGAGGTCTGTGCCTCCAGCCGGAAGCGCGCGGTGGCCGCGGGGTCGGTCTGCTGCGTCAGCATCAGCTTCACCGCCACCGGGCGGCCGAGCAACTCGTCGGTCGCCCGCCACACCTCTCCCATGCCGCCCCGGCCGACGACCGATTGCAGCCGGTACCGATCAGCCACCAGCACGTGCGCACCCACCCCTGTTCAGAAATCGCACCGGCTCAACAGCCCGTCCCATGATCAGACTATTCCGTCCGGCGTCTCGGGCTCACCGCAAACGATCAGACAGCCACAGCCGTGGGGCTTTGATCGTCAGCGTGGGAACGGCTCACGATGGGCTGTCGGCCGTCACACCTCGTCGTCGGGCCACCCGAGGAGCCGGGCTCCGATCACCGCGGTCTGCAGGGTGTAGCGGTGGACGGGATCGCCGGGGTCGGCACCGGTGAGCTTGTGGATGCGTTCCAGGCGGTAGGTGAAGGCCCGCACGCTCAGGTTCAGACGTCGGGCCGCCTCGGCGGCGACACAGCCGGAGTCGAAGTACGCCGTCAGCGTCTCGACGAGGGGCCGGGCGCCGCCTCGTGCGCTCAGCAGCGGGCCGAGGGTGTTGCCGACGAGGTCGGCCATGGCCTGTCGGTCGCGGGTCAGGACCGGGTAGACGAGGAGGTCGGCCGCGCGCAGCACCGGCTCGTGGATCTGCAGCCGGTCTGCCAGGTCGAGGGCGTTGAGAGCCTCTTCGTAGGAGTGGACGACACCCCCGGCACCGGGGTGGGGACGTCCGATGGCGACCTGGCCGCCCTCGGTGGCCGCGTACGCCTGCTTGGCGAAGAACGCCAGCACGTCGTCCTGGTCCCCCGGCGCGATGCAGATCAGCCTGCCGTCCTTGGTGGTGAGCAGAATGCGCCGCTCGCCGAACCGGCCGACCACGGCGCTCTCCACCTGCCGGGTGGCCGGGTCGGTCTCCTCGACGGGCTTGTTGCCCTGCGCGACGGCGACGGCGTGGGCGCGGGAGAGGAGCAGCCCGAAGCGTTCGGCCCGTTCGGACAGGCGGCCCAGGTCGCTGCGGCCGTAGAGCAGGTCGTCGATGAACTCGCGCCGCACCGCCTCCTCCTGCCGTACGGCGAGCAGCTGCGCCCGTTCGTGCCCCTCGGCGAAGGCGTCGATCGCCTGCTCGACGGCGGCCAGCGCGCGATCACCCGCCGCGGCGGAGAGTTCGGGCCAATGATCGCGGGCCACGGCCAAGTGCCGGCGAAGGACGGCCCGCAGGCCGAAGCCCGCCTCGGCGGCGCGTTCCCCCCGGGTTCGCAGGGACTCCAACTCGTCCCTGGTGAAGCGGCGACCCGTCGCGCACACCTCGGTCAGTATCTGGACATACCCGTCCAGATACTCGTCGGGGACCTCCCGCCCTGTCACACGTCCTCCTGATTTCTTGGCGCCTTGCCGACGCGTTCCTGACGCACGCTGGACAAGACTGGCAGATCAGGGGCGGTGGGAGGAGCCTGGCATCAACGGCGGATCGGATTCCCTCGCTGATACGAGGTGATGGTGGCGCCTGCGGTCGGGGCGCGGGGGGCGTCGATCTCCGCGTACGCCGGGCTCTGCCCCTCCCGGCAGCCCGCGCTGCTTTGTGGTGCTGCCGCCGGGCTCGGAAGGTCTTGCCATCCCACCGGGCGTCAGTGCGTTGCGGCGACGCCCGGTAACTCGTCTCGCCCGATGCCGGAATTGTCCTGAGTCTGGCTTGAGCTGAAGGCTCCTGGCTGGTTCTGCACCTTCTGCATGGATCCGCTGTTCTGGATGCCTGAGTTGGTGCCGTCGGGCTGCTGCGCCTTGCGGCTGAGCCTCTTTTCATCCCCCAGAGGACCTTCCCTGTGGGGAGTTCGCCGGTGATTGGGCCTTCATGGACTGGCGGTAGTCGGGTGGTCCGGCAGGTGCGTTCCCAGGAGTTCGGCCAGCCCCTGGCGGGTGGCGGCGAGGACTACCCGGTCCTGCGGGTGGAGTACGTAGCCGGGGTGCGGGTCCCAAAGGAGGCCGCCTTGGTGTTCCGTGCCCTCGTGGGACGGTGTCACCGCGAGGTCGGGCAGGCGGTCGCCGGGATCGGTCGAGTCGACGGCCAGGACGCGCCAGGCTCCCGGACGGAACGACTCGGCGATCGTGCGGCCCTCCAACTGCGGGTGGCCCGCGACGTCGAGGGCCGCGAAGACCAGGACGCGCCGTTCGACGGGGATGGCGCCGAGGATCCGGCGGCCCATCATGGCCCCGGCGAAGGCGGGCGCGGCGAGGGTGGAGACGCTGCGGCTGCGGGTGAGGGCCTCGGGGTGGGCGGCGCGCAGGGTGCGGTGGACAGCGGTCGCGAAGGCGTCGTCGTACAGGCGCAGTGACACGCGCAGTCGGGGCGCCACGGAGCGGGCGTACAGGGCGGCTTCGAGGTTGGTGGTGTCGCTGCTGGTGACGGCGAGCAGTGCGTGGGCGCGGTGGGCCTTCGCAGCCTCCAGGACGCCCTCCTGGGTGACGTTGCCGATCACGGTGGGCACGTGCAGGCGGCGGGCCAGGGGGATGCCGCGCGCCTCGGGGTCCTCCTCCACACACACCACAGGGATGCCGAGTTCGTGCAGCCGGGCCAGTACACGGGTGCCGACCTTGCCGAGGCCGAGCAGGACGACATGGCCGGACAGGCCGCGCGGCGGCCGGCGCAGCGCGGAGGCGGTGCGGAAGGTCCCGAGCCCTTCCAGCACGGCGGCGAGCAGCACGGGCAGGAGCAGCAGCCCGGCCAGCCCGGACAGGAGTTGGAGGACCTGGCGGGCGGTGGGTTCACCGACGGCGGGGTCCCCGATGGCGAAGAGGTCGAGGAGGGTGAGGTAAGCGGCGTGCAGGGGGTGGTCGCCGGTCGTGAACCAGGACGCCACGGCCAGCCCGAGGACGCTCAGCACGAGCCCGGCCAGGGACCGGCGCAGGCGGCGCGAGAAGAGCGAGCCGAGCGGCAGGCCACGGCCGGTGAGACGGCCGGACGGACGCGTGGGGCCGGCGTGGGTGACGGTCTCCAGGACGACGGTGCCGCGCCCCGCGGCGGCGGCCACCGCGTCCTCGTCCGGCAGCAGCAACGGACCGTCCTGTCCGCTGGCGTCCGAACCCTCCGTTCCGGCCGGGTCGTTGGCGGTGGCGGAGAGCACGGCGAGCGTGCACAGGCCGGGGGCGGCGACCTGGCCCGGCCGCGGCGGGGTGCGCTCCGCGGCCCGCAGCAGCAGTCCATCGGCCTGGACCACCTTGCTCGTGCCCGAGACGGCCGTGGCCACCAACGCGGGGGCCGCTGTGTCGGCGTCGGACAGGACGGTGGTGGAGGTGTCCAGGACGGTCGGATCGAGACCGGGAGAGGCGACCGCGGCGGCCTGGTCGAGCAGGTCGGCCAGATGCCGACCGAGTCTGCGGTCGTAGAGCCGGATGACCAGGCGCAGACGGGGGTTGAGGCGGCGGGCCGCGAGGGCGGCGCGGATGTTGGTCTCGTCGTCGTCATGGACGAGCGCGAGGGCGTCGGCCCGCGCGACACCGGCGTCCGCGAACGCCTGTTCGTCGAGGACCGCGGCCTGGAGGACGCGGATGCCCGGTTCCGGGTCCGTGGCGGAGGCCCGGTTCACGACCGCCTGCATGCGAGCGAACAGAGCGGCCGCCGCCGCCCATCTCTCCGTTCCGCTGCCTGCGGTGCCGGCACCGGGCAGCGACGGCACGACGACGGTGACCCGCACGCGGTACAACACACGCAGCTCGGCGGCCAGGCGTTCGGCGAGGGCGTCGTCGCCGCACACGATCATGTGGCCCGGAAGCGCCGGGTGGCGGGCTTGGCCGGGAAGCGAGGGAACGCGCCTCATGAGTAGGCCCGCCTTCCGACGGTACCGACGGGGTTGCGGATCTGGCCTCCCTCTGCGCGGCCGTCCACCACCCGGCGGCCTCCTACGGCTCCGTACGCGACTCGGCCCACCCCTGCTCCTTCCTCGATGCGGCTGTCGACCAGGCCGGACGACGACGGCAAGGTTAGACAACGGCCCGGCACTCGCCGAAGTTGTCATCGCCCGGCATCAAGGGGACATCAAGACTGCCGGAACACGGCAATGCGCCACACGACATGGGCAGTTCAAGATAGGGGCAGCGGAAACAAAGGGGAGCAGTCCCGGCGCCGCTCCCTGGCGACAGGGTGGGTGCCGGGACTCGGGAACTCGGCTCGGGGGCGAGGACATGGGGCAGATCGTCGACGCAGCCGTGCGGTTCCCCACCGTCACCCTCACTTCGGCCCTGGCCGTCGCTCTCGGTTTCTGGCTGCTGGTCCTGCTGGGCCGGGCCGACGCGCGCGCCTTCGACGCTGACGCCCCGTCGCTGACCAGGTCGCTCGGCGGGACGCCGGTCGCCGTCGCCGCCTCCGTCGTGATCGTGAGTGCATGGCTCGTCAGCCTCACCGGAACGGTCCTGATGGATCTGGCACGCCTGACCGGTCCCGGTGGTGCCGCGGCCCGGGTCGCACTGCTGGTCCTTTTCGCCCTCGTCGCCTGGCCGGTGACACGAAGGTGCGCGGCCCCTCTCGTCAGGCATTCTGCGAGCCGGGCCGGGCTGCACCGGCGGGCTGCGGCGAGCGGCACTCCGTACGACCCCGGCAGTCCCCGCACCGGCGGCTAAGCCGCCACAGGCCCTGCGGCCGCACCGCCTTTCACGCCTGCTCGCGGCCGAGCGGGCCATCCCGCCTCGCCGTCGAGGCCGTCAACTCCTCGCAGACTTCAAGGATTTCGTATGGATGCCATCACCGTGGGCGTCGGCGTGCTCATCGCCGCCTGCCTGCTCGTCGCTGTCGCCGTCCTGTTCGTCGTCTCCCGGTTGTTCCGGAAGGTGGAGCAGGGCAAGGCGTTGATCGTCTCCAAGGTGCGCAAGGTCGATGTGACCTTCACCGGCCAGGTGGTCCTACCGGTGCTGCACAAGGCCGAGGTGATGGACATCTCGGTGAAGACGATCGAGATCACCCGGGCCGGCAAGGAGGGGCTGATCTGCCGGGACAACATCCGCGCGGACATCCGGATCTCGTTCTTCGTGAAGGTGAACAAGACCGTCGAGGACGTCATCAAGGTCGCCCAGGCCGTCGGCACCGTGCGGGCGAGTGACCAGAGGACGCTGCAGGAGCTGTTCCACGCGAAGTTCTCCGAGGCGCTGAAGACCGTCGGCAAGCAGATGGACTTCACCGACCTCTACACCAAGCGCGAGGAACTCCGCTACAAGATCATCGAGTTGATCGGCATCGACCTCAACGGCTACCACCTGGAGGACGCGGCGATCGACTACCTGGAGCAAACGCCGCTCACCCAGCTCGACCCGGCCAACGTCCTGGACGCCCAGGGCATCCGGAAGATCACCGAACTGACCGCCGTGGAGCACGTACGCACCAACGAGGCCCAGCGCACCGAGGAGAAGGAGATCACCCGCCAGAACGTCGACGCCCGCGAAGCCATCCTGGAGCTGGAGCGCCGGCAGACGGACGCCGAGATCAAGCAGCGGCGGGAGATCGACACCGTGCGGGCCCGTGAGGAGGCCGAGACGGCGCGGGTGGTGGAGGAGGAGCGGCTGCGGGCGCAGGGCGCGTTCCTGAAGACCGAGGAGCAGCTCGGCATCCAGCGGGAGAACCAGGCCCGCGAGGTCGCCGTCGCGCAGAAGAACCGCGAGCGGGTCATCGCCATCGAGAACGAGCGCATCGAGAAGGACCGCCTCCTCGAGGTCATCGCCCGGGAGCGGGAGACCCAGCTGACGCAGATCGCCGCGTCCAAGGAGGTCGAGGCGGAGAAGCGAGAGATCGCCGAGGTCATCCGTGAGCGGGTCGCGGTGGACCGTACGGTCGCCGAGCAGGAGGAGGCCATCAAAAGTCTGCGGGCCGTGGAGGAGGCCGAGCGTGGCCGGCAGACCGTGATCATCGCCGCCGAGGCGGAGGCGCAGGAGAAGCTGGTCAAGGACATCAAGGCCGCCGAGGCCGCCGAGCAGGCCGCTGTCCACCGCGCCGCCGAGGAGCTCACTTTGGCCGAGGCCCGGCTGAAGAGCGCCGACCTCGACGCCCAGGCCAAGCTGCGCCTCGCCGAAGGCGTCCAGGCCGAGACGGCCGCCGAGGGCCTCGCGGCCGTCCAGGTCCGTGACAAGGAAGCGGAGGTCATCGAGAAGGCCGGCCGCGCGGAGGCCGAGGCGGCCCAGGCGCGTATGCGGGCCGAGGCGGAGGGCGTCCGGGCGAAGGCGCTCGCCGAGGCCGAGGGCATCGGCGAGAAGCTCAAGGCGGAGGCGGCCGGTCTGACCGAAAAGGCGGCGGCGATGGCCGCGCTCGACGAGGCGTCCCGCGGTCACGAGGAGTACCGGCTGCGGCTCCAGGCGGAGAAGGAGATCCGGCTCGCTGGGCTCGATGTGCAAAAGCACGTCGCCGAGGCGCAGGCCACGATCCTCGCCACGGGACTGGAGAACGCCGACATCAACATCGTCGGTGGGGAGTCGGTCTTCTTCGACCGGCTGGTCTCCTCGATCGCGCTCGGCAAGAGCGTCGACGGGTTCGTCCAGCACTCCGAGACGGCCCAGGCTCTCGCGGGGCCCTGGCTGGACGGTTCGTCGAGCTTCACCGACGACCTCAGCCGCGTCCTCGGCTCGGTCTCCACGGCGGACGTGCAGAACCTGACCGTCTCCGCCCTGCTGATGAAGCTGATGAAGACGGGCGGAGCCGACTCCGGCGCTCTGGAGCAGCTGCTCAGCAGGGCCGGCGAACTGGGTGTCGCCGACACCTCGCTCGCGGCCCTGAACGGCAGCGCCAGGGTCTGACAGGCCGCGGTCCGGAGCTGCCGCACAGGGGACGGCAGCTCCGAACCGCTTTTTCCGACATTCTGAGAGGGACCCCATGACCACCGGCCTGGACACCGGCACGTACGAGGTGCTGCGCGACCGCCTCACCGCGCAGGCCGCCGAGCTCGCCCGCCGCGCCGAGGCGCTGAACGCCCGCCGCACCGAGGAGTTCGGCTCCACCCGGCTCGAACTCGCCGGCACCGAGCGGCTGCGCACCGAGCACACCTGCGTGCCCCGGGACATCGTCTCCGTCGGCGACGTCCTGCTCTTCGGCCAAAACGTCTTCCTCGGCCTCAAATCGGAGACGACCGTCGGCGACGTCTTCGCGCTGCACGACCGTGACCTGAACCGGCTGCCGGACGACGCCGTGCCCGGCCTGCTGGACGACCCGGCCTTCGTCCGCGAGTTCGCCGCCCTCTACCGCTACTACCGCCAAGCCCACCTCCTCCAGCTCCGCCGCGTCGACGGCAGACTGCTGGCCGTCTTCCGGACCGGTGAGAAGGCCGAGGACATCCGCGTCCTGCGCTGGGCCGTGACCGACGACGGCCAGGTGTCCTTCCTCGACGCGCGCGGCGAGCGCGACCACGTCTTCCCGCCCTCCCACGACTTCGCGTGGACGCGGACCTCACGCGAGGACCACGTCCTCGGCCGCCACCCTCACGTCTCCATCGAGAGCGAGGTCTTCGTCGAGACCGTCGGCGGAACCCTCACCGTCAAGGTCGAGAACAACACGGAGATCGGCGAGGGCATTTACACGGAACCCGTCGACGAGCCGCTGCAGTCCCTCGCCGACGCGGACATCGCGTACGCGCGCGTGGGGGCCCTGATCCTGCTGCGGATCCGCCCCTACAAGGAGGACACCGACCGCCACCTGGTGTTCAACACCCTCACCAGGACGGTCGTCCGACTGGACGGCATCGGGCAGGCGTGCCATCGGCTTCCCGACGACCAGGGAATCGTCTTCCCCGGCGGGTACTGCCTGGCCACGGGCGCGTACAAGACCTTCGATGCGGTCGTCACCGAGGGCCTGGAGTTCGAGCGCGTGGTCCGCTCGCCCAACGGCGAAGACGTGCTGTTCGCGTTCCACGCGCGTGTGGAGGGCCGCAGTCTGCTGCTGCCGTACAACGTGATCCGCAAGGAGGTCGCGACCCCGCTGTCCTGCCACGGCTGGGCGCTGTTCGACGACGGCGCGCTCGTCGTGCTGCGGGCGGACAGCGACGAACCGCAGCGCGTCCATCCCGTCCAGCTGTGGACCTCGCCGTTCGTCTCCGACACCCACGCCGCTGCCCAGCCGGCCAGCACCGGCCCCCTGGCCCGCGTCGGCAACGCCGACCTGGTGCGCGGCATCTCCGACTGCCTGTCCATCACCCGCGCGGTCACCGAGACCACCCCGACGAGCGAGGTGTACGAGGCACTGACCGCGGCCTGCGTCCGGGCGGCGGACTCCCACCACTGGCTGGGCGAGCCCGGACTCGGCGCTCTGCACGAGCCGCTCACGCAGGTGCGGGTCACCGCCGAGCAGGTCCTGGCCGAGTTCGAGACCGTCCAGGCACTCATCCGGCAGGCCGCGGACGCCCTCACGAAGGCCGCGGAGCGGGTCGCCGTCGTCGTACGGCGTCTGCGCGGCGAGGCCCCGCGCAGCGCCGCCGCCTGGGTCACCGGCCTGACCGAACTCCGGCACGCCCAGGGCCACCTGCTCACCCTCAAGGACATGCGGTACGCCGACACCGCGCGCATCGACGAACTCGCCTCCGACATCAAGGGCGACCTCGCCACCTTCGGGCAGCGGGCCGTCGCCCACCTCGCGCGCGAGGACGCGTTCGCCGACCACCAGGCCGACATCGAACAGCTCGTCGCCGACGCGGAGGCGATCGCCACCGTCGCCGAGGCCGCGCCCGTCGCCGCCCGCCTCGACGAACTCACCGACGGCCTGCGCACGGTGACCGAGGTCGTCGCCGGGCTGGACATCGGCGACGCCACCCTCCGTACGTCCGTTCTGGAACGGATCGCCGAGGTCCTGGGCGGCGTCAACCGCGCCCGCGCCCTGCTCGACGGCCGCCGTCGCGCACTCCTGGACCGGGAGGGACGGTCAGAGTTCGCCGCCGAGTTCGCGTTGCTCGGCCAGGCCGTCACCGGCGCGCTCGCCGCCGCGGACAGCCCCGAGGCGTGCGACGAGCAACTCGCCCGCACGCTCGTCCAGCTGGAGAACCTGGAGTCCCGGTTCGCCGAGTTCGACGACTTCCTCGGCGACCTCGCCGACAAGCGCGACGAGGTCCACGAAACCTTCTCCGCCCGCAAACAGACCCTCGCCGACGCCCGCGCCCGCCGCGCCGAACGCCTCGCCGACTCGGCGGCCCGCGTCCTGCGGACCGTCACCCGCCGCGCCGCCACACTCGCCGACACGGACGCCGTCACGACGTACTTCACCTCCGACCCCATGGTCGCCAAGGTCCACCGCGTCGCCGACGAACTGCGCGAACTCGGCGACCAGGTCAAGGCGGAGGAACTCGACGGCCGCCTCAAGGCCGCCCAGCAGGAGGCCCTCCGATCCCTGCGCGACCGCACCGACCTCTACACCGACGACGGCCGCACCCTCCGCCTCGGCACCCACGGCTTCGCTGTCAACACCCAACCCCTCGACCTCACCCTCGTCCCACAGGGTGACGGCCTCGCCTTCGCCCTCACCGGCACCGACTACCGCTCACCGGTCACCGACCTCGACTTCGCCGCCACCCGCCCGTACTGGCACCGGCCCCTGCCGTCGGAGTCGCCCGAGGTCTACCGCGCCGAACACCTCGCCGCCCGGCTGCTCGACGAGCACGGCCCGGCGGCCCTGGAGGAGGCCGACCTGCCCGCCCTCGTACGACAGGCCGCGGAGACCGCCTACGACGAGGGATACGAGCGGGGTGTCCATGACCACGACGCGGCCCTGATCCTGACCACGCTCCTGCGCTTGTACGCGGACGCCGGCCCTCTGCGGCACGAGCCTGCGGCGCGTGCCGCCGCCCAGCTGTTCTGGGCCCACGGAACGACCGCCGAGGCCCGGCAGGAGTGGCAGCGGCGCGCGGTCTCACTGGCTCGCGCCCGGGACACGTTCGGCCTGGCACCCGCGATCGACGACCTGCGGCAGGAGCTGGCGGAGGCGATCGGCACGGAAGCGGCGGCCACCTACCTCTTCGAGGAGCTGACGAGCGGCCCCGACGGCTTCGTCGTCAGCGGGAGTGCGCGCACCCTGCTGGAGAAGTTCCGCCGGACGGTGGGCTCATCGGCCTACGACGAGGACCTCGCCGCACTCGGGGGTCTGGCCGCACGCAAGCAGCTCGTCGAGGCGTGGCTGTCCTCCTACACCGCCTCGACCGGCACGGACACCACCCCCGGCGACCTGGCCGAGGCGGTGGCCGCAGAACTCTGCCCCGACCTGGCCCGCTACGACTACGACGCGCAGACGACCGAGACGGTCCACGGGCTGCTCGGCGTCCACCCGCGCATCACCGCCGGGTCCCTGTCCGTCCGTATCGACGAGTTCCTCGCCCGCACCCGCGCGTTCCGCACACACGATGTTCCCGGACACCGCGCCTACCAGCGCCGCCGTACGGAGCTGGTGGCAGCCGAACACACCCGGCTCCGCCTGGACGAGTACCGGCCGCAGATCATGTCCTCGTTCGTACGCAGCAGGCTCATCGACGAGGTCTACCTTCCGCTGATCGGCGACAGCCTCGCCAAGCAGCTGGGCACCACGGGCGAGTCCAAGCGCACCGACACCGGCGGCCTGCTCCTGCTCGTCTCCCCGCCCGGCTACGGCAAGACGACCCTCATGGAGTACGTCGCCGACCGCCTCGGCCTGATCCTGGTCAAGGTCAACGGCCCCGCCCTCGGCCACACGGTCACCTCCCTCGACCCGGCCGAGGCCCCGAACGCCACCGCCCGCCAGGAAGTCGAGAAGATCAACTTTGCGCTGGCGGCCGGCAACAACACCCTCCTGTACCTCGACGACATCCAGCACACCTCGCCGGAACTGCTGCAGAAGTTCATCCCGCTGTGCGACGCCACCCGCCGCATCGAGGGCGTACGGGACGGGGAGCCGCGTACGTACGACCTGCGGGGCAAGCGCTTCGCCGTCTGCATGGCCGGCAACCCCTACACCGAGTCCGGCGCCCGCTTCCGCGTGCCCGACATGCTCGCCAACCGCGCCGACGTCTGGAACCTCGGCGACGTCCTGACCGGCAAGCAGGACGCCTTCGCGCTCAGCTTCATCGAGAACGCCCTCACCGCGAACCCCGTGCTCGCCCCGCTCGCCGGCCGCGAGCACGCCGACCTCGACCTGCTGGTCCGGCTCGCCCAAGGCGACACCACGGCCCGCGCTGACCAGCTCACCCATCCCTACGCTCCCGCCGAACTGGAGCGCATCCTGGCCGTGCTGCGCCACCTGCTCACGGCTCGCGACACCGTGATGGTGGTGAACAGCGCCTACATCGCCTCCGCAGCCCGGTCCGACGCCACACGCACAGAGCCGCCCTTCCAGCTCCAGGGCTCCTACCGCAACATGAACAAGATCGCCCAGCGCGTTCAGCCGGTCATGAACGACGCCGAATTGTCCGCGCTGATCGACGACCACTACACGGCCGAGGCCCAGACCCTCACCACCGGTGCCGAGGCCAACCTGCTGAAGCTGGCCGAACTGCGCGGCACACTCACCGCCGAGCAGGCCGCCCGCTGGGCCGACGTCAAGACCGCCTACCTGCGCACTCAAACGCTCGGCGGACCGGAGGACGACCAGCTCACCCGGGCGATCACCGCCCTCGGCCTCCTCGGGGACCGGATCGCCGCCGTCGAATCCGCCATCAACCGCGCCGCCGACCCACGCCACCTCATCGCCAACCCGACAGCCCGGCACGCGGTCCGTCCGTGCGAGGAATAGCTCCCCGCATTTCACAAGGCCGACCGAACCGCCGCGCCGGGCCCTGACCACGGGAGGTCTCATGCTGTACATGGCGATGGCAGCCACGGCGCTCTTACTGGTGCTGGCCGCATCGATCGCCGTGCTGCTCCGTCGAGAGCGGCGACGGACGGTCTCCAGCCCTGAGGCCCGTCGCATCGAGGCGGCCGCGACACAGGGGATCCGGGACGCACGACGCCAAGCCCACGCCCGCCGGCATTTCAACGGGACCGGCACGATCGGCGGCCTGAGGGATCGCGACTCGCGCTAAGGGCTGTCCGGTGATGCGGGGGTCGGGTCCGTCGACGGAATCTCCGCCGGCGGCGCCCACCGTGACATGTCAGGCGGCGGGCTCCAGGACGCTGGGGCGGGATCCGGCGGCGAGGCGAAGGGTCCTGCGTGGTTGTGCATGAGGATCAGCATCACGGCAGCGAAGGCCACGCTCAGCACGATCAAGGCCAGGCCCACGGGGTTGTCCGGGTTGTACTCGTAGCGGTTCGTCCCCCACTTGCTCCGTTGGAAGACGGGTTCGTTCTTGTCGAAACGCACAGCGAAGTTCCTTCTTCGAGTGCACGAATGGCGGGCTGGAGCAGGGGAAACCCCCGATACCGACCGGCCCGACTGCCGTCACGAGGAGTCCGATGGTGCTGAGGCCCCGAGGAGTTCATGCAGAAGATGAGAGGCAGTGATCACGCCCAGCAGACGGGTGCCCCCTTCCTTGTGCCTGCCTTTCGCCGTTTCCACCACTGCCACCAGTGGGCTGCGCACCCGTGCCATCAGCGCGGACACCTCCAGCGCGGTGTCATCCGGGTCGGCGATCGGCGGTGGGGCAGCCTCGTGGGGCAGGCAGTCGCCGACGCGGCGGCCCGCCAGGGCCTGGCACAGCCGGTCGGCGTGCTTCTCGTCGACGACGGCGGCGAGCGTCGGGTCCTCGATGACGTAGGCGGGCACCAGGATCTTGATCATCTGGGAGGCAGGAAGGATCGCCCTCGGCTCGCCCCGTTCGTCCACCACGAGCAGGGCCGGCAGCCTGTGCTCGGCCATCAGCCGGGCCGCCTCCATGGCATCGCTGTCGACGCTCACCGTCTCGTACTCGACCGCCAGGTCACGAGCGCGCATGGTCGGCTCCTCATCTGCTGGAAAGGTTCCTGTACTCACCGTCATACGTCATCGGCGAGCGGGCCAGGTCATTGACGCGAAACATACGCGGCGCCACCGGTAGAACCACAGGGTGGGGGAGAAGAGGCCACTGCCGGACCGTGGCGACGCCATCAGGACCGATTGCCGATGCCCTCGTCGCCGATCTGTGGACGGACGGCGCTGCGGCGGAACCGGTCGCCGAGCTGCGAGCCGGCGATGAGCCCCGCCGCGAACAGCAGCAGACCGGCCTCCACCACGGGCAGGAGGAACATCGCGTCCTTGCCGACGAGCCCGCCCCACCGTCCCAGCGGGACGACCAGCCCGCCGACCCACATCACCAGCATGGCGACACCCCGGACTCGGATGCCCCAGGGCGTCGTACGGCTGCGGACCCGCCTGGGCGCCCAGCCCCGCAACGAGGCGATAGACAGGGGCAGCACGAAGGCCGACCAGCCGATCAACCATGCCCACAGGAACATCTCCCACACTCCTTCTCCGAGACGGCCGAGCGGCCGCAAGGCGTTCGCGGCGGCTCGTCGGCGATCGGGGGACGCCGCCGTCCGTCCTTGAAGCCCGGGCGGTTGGCAGCCGCCCGGGCTCACTGCACTGCCGTACCAGCGTCAGCCGGTGATCTCGATCTTGCCGTTGGCTTCGGCCGATGCCGCGGCCTCGGGCTGCGCACCGCCGGCCCGCTTGGTCATGCCCTTCAGCAGCTCGGCGAGGTCGACTCCGGTGGTGGAGCTGAGGAGTTCCATCCCCTGGGCGACGTTGTCGGCGACGGTGCGGGAGAGCTGGGAAGCGCCGTCGGTGGAGATGACGGTCATCTTGTCGATGGCGCTGAGCGGTTCGGACGCCTTGGCCACGACCTGGGGCAGGACCTCGACGAGCATCTGCAGGACGGCCGCGTCGCCGTACCGGGCGAACGCGTCCGCCTTCTTCTGCATCGCCTCTGCCTCGGCGGCGCCTTTCGCGCCGATGGCGGCGGCCTCGGCCTCACCCTCGATGCGGACCGCGTCGGCGAGCGCGGCGCGATGCGCCTTCTCGCCCTCACCGGTCAGCCGGGAGCGCTGGGCGTCCGCCTCGGCCTGCTTGACCAGGGCGATGCGGCGAGCCTCGGCCTCCTGCTCGGCCTGGTAGCGGGCGGCGTCGGCGGGCTTGCGGACCTTCGTGTCCAGTTCGCGGTCGGTCAGAGCGGCCTGCCGCTGGGCGACCTTCTCCTGCTCTGCGAGGACCTCCTGCGATCGCGCGGCTTCGGCCAGCGGGCCGGCGGCAGCGGCGCGGGCGGCGGCCTCGTCGGTCTCGGCCTTGATCTCCGCCTGCTTCAGCGCGAAGGTCCGCTGCGCGATGGCGATCTCCTCCTCGGCCTTCAGCCGGGCCTGCTCGGCGGCCCGCCGGGCGACCGCCTCGGCGATGTCGGCCTCCTGCTTGGCGCGGGCAGCCTCCGGACGGCCGAGGTCTTCGAGGTAGGAGCCCTCGGTGCTGATGTCCTGGATCTGGAAGGCGTCCAGCACCAGGCCCTGCCCGGACAGACTGGCCTCGGCCTCCTCCGCCACTTGTCCGGCGAAGGCGGCACGGTCGCGGATGATGTCCTCGACCGACATCCGGCCCACGATGGCCCGCAGCGCACCGGAGAGTACTTCCTGGGTGAAGCCGACGATGCCGTCCTGCTGCATCAAAAACCGCTGGGCAGCGGCGCGGATGGAGTCCTCGCTGCCGCCGACCTTGACGATGGCAACGCCTTCCAGGTGGGCCTTGACGCCGCGCAGGGTGACCGCGCCGCGCACCGCCACCGGGATGTGCCGCGAGGACAGGTCGAGGGTGAACTTCTGCTGCACGAACGGCACGACGAACACACCGCCGCCGACCACGACCTTCTGCCCGCTGTTGTCGGTGAAGACCCGGCCGGTCTCCGGATCGGTGGACTGCTTGCCGCGCCGCCCGGTAACGATGAACGCCTCACTTGGCCCGGCCACCTTGTAACGGGTCACGACGACCAAGCCGAGCAGCACGAGGAGTACGACGACTCCCACCACGGCGAAGACGACTGGACTCATGGTGATTCCCCCTCAGCCCTCCCAGGGGACGGCGGATCGATACGGATTCGTGTGAAGAAACGGGCACCGGCACTGCCGATGCGCCGGGAGTTGCGGCGGTGCCGTGCGGTCAGCGCTCCACGGGGCGTACGGACACAGCTGTCTGAGACAGCGTCCCTTCCACCCAGACCTCGGCCCCCCGAGCGACCGGCGACGGACTCTTCGCGGAAAGTTTCACCGGTTGCCCGGCCAGGTGGACCAGCACCTCGCCGTAGCCGTCGGACGGAATCGGGGTCACCACAGATCCGGAGACGCCGATCAGATCGACGTCGCGCGGAGCCGCACCAGACCGGTCTCGCATGAGGATCCGGCTGAGGCGGTACACGAGCCACCCCGTGGCGAGCCCAGCCGGCACGCCGATCGCGGTCGCACCGATCGCGCCCACACCCGTGGCGCCCATGGCGATCGCACCGGAGAAACCGAGCATGGAGACGAATCCGGCGACGACCGGAAGCGAGAGCAGCCCGTCGAAGAGACCGTCCAGCACGCCGACGCCGTCGAAAAGTCCTTCGAGAACGCCGTCGAAGACGAGAGTCAGCACGAGTAGGACGAGTCCGACGATGCCGAGACCGAGAAACCAGCCCATCCGTCTACACCGCCTCTCCTCGGTGCCACCGCACCGCTTACTGCATGCTCACATGCGTGGGCCGGCCCTGGCATTGCCAGCTCCCGGCAATCTTTACGTGTTTTTGATGCCGGACTCTGCACCGCGCCAGACGCTCCTGAGCCGGGAAGAGCGGCCTCAATTTCGTAGGCGGGGCGCTGGGGGAGGTTGCCGGAGGGCGGCGGAGGCCACGTCCGCCCAACGGCGCGCCTCATTCGGACCCGCATACTTCAATCGTCAAGCAAGTTTCACGGGATCCGCACAAGCATCAGGTTGTGCGTTATGCTCCGCCTGGCCTCGTCGCCCCCCCCGTCGACGAGGCCGATCCGGCTTCCTGGCCCCGCGAGCCCTCGTGGGGGCGGAGCCGCCCCCGACCCGCCGCCCCCGTCGGGCGGCGGGGTGCCGTGCGCCCTTGACCGGTCCGCGGCCGACTGCCAGCTCTTCGTGCTGTCGCCCGCTCAGAGTTGCGGGGCGGAGCCCATCTCCGCGCTGAAGACCACCGGTTCGCTGTCGAACCCGCGGACCATCTCGTGGAACCCCCATATCCCGGAGGTGTCCTTGGCGAACTTCGCGACCGTCCCGGCGGTGGATCCGGCGATCTGCGCGAAGTCGTCCTTCATCAGTTCCGTATACCCCTCGACGACCAGAACGCCGGCGTTCGACAGGTCCCCGACCGTGCGAAGGAGGGGGCGAGGCGGTCGAGTTCCAGGGTCATCGCCTCGACGTAGCCGAAGCCTTGGCCGGTCTGGCTGTGCCGGCTTGGGGCGCCCCTGGCTTCTGGGCCGCGGGAAATGGGATTGCGAGGCGGGGAACAGTGACCGATGTGTTCGACAGGGCCGTAGACGTGTTCATGGTGGCCGTGGGGCTGGGGTGCGTGGGGTTGGGATGCTGGGCCGTGCTCCGGCCGCGCCGGCCATCGGAACCGATCCAGGGGCCTGTGTGGGTGGTCCGTACCTGGGGACTCGGCTTTGTCCTGTTGGGAATCTCCATCGCCGTTGAGACGATGACCCTGATGGCCGGTGGGGAGTCGGGCCGGATGGCGGAGATAGCTCGCTGGATCGCCTGGCCACTCATAGTCGGCTCGATCCTGGTTGCCTTCGTCGCCCGGCGGCGGGAGCGCCGTCGGGACCGGGCCGTTCATGAGCGGCGGCCGCAGTGAACCGGTCCGCGGGTCAGCGCATCAGGCTGCAGCCCGAGCCGGGGACCGTCCAGCGGCGCACCCTCTGGCGTTGCGTGTGGGGGCTGTGCGCGGCTCTGACCGGTATCGCGATGCTCCTCCTCGGTGCCGCGGGGCTGTCCGTCGTGCCGGGCCTGATCGAGGACGAGAAGGTGTTCGGCGCCGCTACGCCGTGCAGCGCCTCGTCCTCTTCCCATGACGACTGCCTGCGCTCGTTCGATGCGACCGTGACCCGTACGGTGATCAGGGAGCAGGTCAAGTCGTCGGAGTACACGCTGTACCTGGACGGCCCGGCCCGTGTGCCCCGCAGCATCGACATGGGCGATTCGGAGCCGCTGCTCAAGCGCCTGCGTCCCGGTGACGGTGTGACGGTCACCATGTGGCGGGACTACGCGACCGAGGTGCGGCAGGGGAAGGTCTCCCAGGAGACCGCCGATACTCCCGAGGGGGAGCCGGTCTTCGTGTGCGCGCTCGCCTTGGCGGTGATCTGCGGCGGCGCGTACGGCCTGTACGCGGGAGGCACGGCCGTGTCCTTGTCCGGGCGCCACGCCGTGAGGGGCCTGCCCGCCATACTCGTGACGCGGGGCAAGGAAGCGGCCGGAGCGGCGCTGTGCGCGCTCCCGGCTCTGGTCGTGGGCGACTTCACGAACGTACCGGTCATGCTGGTGGTGTGGCTGGTGCTGCTGCCGCTGGTCCGGTGGGTCGTGCAACGCCAGCAACAGCGGAGTACCGGACGGCATGCTCGACCATGAGCCTTGACCAAGGGCCAGCCGATCAGCTGCCATGTCCTTCTGCCGTGGCGAATTGGTGGCGGTCTCTGGGTAATGCGTTTTGGGCCGTGGATCGGGCTCTGGGTGGGCAGCGGCGTCCGACTCGGTTTCAGAAGTGGGTAGCCCGACATCCGGTCAAGGCCGGGCTGTGCGTGGCCGCCCCCGTCACGCTCTTCTTCTTGCTGCTGCCGCCTGATGGCGAGGAAGTCGAGAACCTCCTGGTTGCTGTGCTCTTCGGGCTGTTCCTGGGCCTAGTCTTCGGCCTCACGGCAGCGTCAGAGTGTCTCCGGCAACGCAGGCTCAAGCGTCTGGGGATATGGGACGGCTCCTGAGCAGGGCCTGGAGTGGTCTGTGCGGGAAATGCACGAGGACGGACGAAGGTGGAAATGCCCGCCTTGATAACTCGCTGCTGCTTGTGCGGTGGCGGGCTTCGGGTCTCCATGCAGCATGCGGTCTTGCCGTCGTACGGCAGTCAGGCATACACGGTCCGTGCCCGTAACCGGCATGGCGACTGGCCGGCCGACCGTGACTCAATGTCGTCGTCGGCGGGAAGGGGCGATGTGGTGGACGAGGCGAGGCCGGTGACGTGGGGTGAGACGGCCTGGATGCTCACGTGGTGTTCGGCGGTGTGTGGTTCGGCCTGGGCCGTACTCGCCCTGCTGGGGGAGCGACATCTGCCGGTCTCCGCGCCGGTGGTGATGCTCCTGGCCCAGTGGTTCTGGGCCCGTCACCGCCGCTGGGGCGCGGGCGTGGTGGCCGGACTCAGCGGTTCGGGCGTGGTGTTCGCCCTGGTCGACGGCCTTCGCCCGCATCTGGACAAGCTGTTTGCCGACGCGCTCGCCACCGAGGCGGGAGCCGTCGTCGCGCTCGTCGTCTTCACCGGTTGCAGCCGGTTGCGCAGGACATGACGGGTCGGTGGCTGTGTCCGGTCGTCAGGAGGACGCCGACGGTGTCTGGTGCAGGCGGGCGCCGAGGGTGGCGGCGAAGTCCTCGGCGCGGGCCAGCTGGATCCGAAGCTTCTCGACCTGCTCGGTGGCGGCCTGCTCGTACTCGCGCACACGCTCCAGCAGGGCTTCGCGCTCGCCGGCGTCGGGGCCGGGCTCGTGGTCGAGGCGGTCGGTGGCGTCCAGGAGGTCGCGCATCTGGTCGAGGGTGAAGCCGAGCGGCTTCATGCGGCGGATGACCATGAGCCGCTGCACGTCGGTCTCGGTGTAGAGGCGGAAGCCGCCCTGGGAGCGGGCGGAGGGGATGACCAGGCCGGTTTCCTCGTAGTGCCGGATGGTGCGCAGGGACAGCTCGGTCCGCGCGGCGACCTCGCCGATCTGCATGTGCTTGTCGTCCACGCCCCTGTCCTGGCCCTTCTCTTCCTGCCGGGACCGCGCCCCGTGCCGCCCCACCGACCTCTACCCTAACGTTAGGGTAGAGTTACTGACGGCGAGGGCGTCCCGGCTGCCCCGCGACTGCCGTTCCGGGGCCGATGGCGCCCCCGACGAAGATCCGATTCTTGCAGGAGAGAGTGTGCGCGAGCCCATGACGCCCACCACCGCCGCCTGCCCGCCGTGACCCTTCGCCCTTCGATGTGAGCTGCTCGGCCGCGCCCTCGCGCAGGCCCCGGCTCCGTCGCCTCTTCGACTTCCGGCCCGCTCCTCGCGGGCTGTCCGCGGGGTGCCGGCCCGGTTCCTCCGCGTTCTCCCCCACACCCGGCCTGCCAGTGG
The DNA here is from genome assembly GCF_052543235.1 of Streptomyces sp. SAS_272. NCBI lineage: Bacteria > Bacillati > Actinomycetota > Actinomycetes > Kitasatosporales > Streptomycetaceae > Streptomyces > Streptomyces sp. SAS_272. The sequence continues at coordinate 61,751 of NZ_JBMNDR010000005.1, forward strand.
GGTGTGCCCGAGCACGACAGGTACTCATTTCCTTGTCTTCTTCCGTAGCGACTCCCGCCGCGCGGCTGCGCGTCCTGCGCCCCGACTGGCTGTCCGATCCGAAGGTGTGGCGTACCGAGGTCCTGGCCGGCCTGGTCGTCGCCCTCGCACTGATCCCCGAGGCGATCTCGTTCTCGATCATCGCCGGTGTCGACCCGGCCGTCGGCCTCTTCGCCTCGTTCACCATGGCCGTGGTCATCTCGATCGTCGGTGGCCGACGGGCGATGATCTCCGCCGCGACCGGCGCGGTCGCGCTCGTGATCGCCCCGCTGAACCGTGAGCACGGCTTCGGGTACCTCGTCGCCGCCGTCATCCTGGCCGGTGTCATCCAGGTCGCGCTCGGCGCGCTCGGGGTGGCGAAGCTGATGCGGTTCGTGCCGCGCTCGGTGATGGTCGGTTTCGTCAACGCCCTCGCGATCCTGATCTTCATGGCCCAGGTCCCCGAGATGCACGACGTGCCCTGGCCGGTCTATCCGCTGATCGCGGCCGGTCTGGCCCTCATGGTGTTCTTCCCGAAGGCCACCACGGTGATCCCGGCCCCGCTGGTGTCCATCGTCATCCTGACCGTGATCACGGTCGCCGCCGGGATCGCCGTGCCGACCGTCGGCGACAAGGGCGTCCTGCCGTCCTCCCTGCCGGTGCCGGGCCTGCCCGACGTACCCTTCACCCTCGACACCCTGACCACCATCGCGCCCTACGCCTTCGCGATGGCGCTGGTCGGCCTGATGGAGTCGCTGATGACGGCCAAGCTGGTCGACGACATCACCGACACCCACTCGTCCAAGACCCGCGAGTCCATCGGCCAGGGCATCGCCAACATCGTCACCGGCCTGTTCGGCGGCATGGGCGGCTGCGCCATGATCGGCCAGACGATGATCAACGTGAAGGTCTCCGGCGCCCGCACCCGCCTCTCCACCTTCCTGGCCGGCGCGTTCCTGATGGTGCTGTGCATCGTCTTCGGCCCGGTCGTCTCCGACATCCCGATGGCCGCCCTGGTCGCCGTCATGGTGATGGTGTCGTTCGCGACCTTCGACTGGCACTCCATCGCTCCCAAGACCCTCAAGCGGATGCCCGCCGGGGAGATCACCGTCATGGTCATGACCGTGATCTGCGTGGTCGCCACCGACAACCTCGCCATCGGTGTGGTCGTCGGCTCCATCACCGCCATGGTCATCTTCGCCAAGCGCGTCGCCCACCTCGCGAACGTCACCGCAGTCACGGACCCCGACGGCAGCACGGTGGTGTACTCCGTGACCGGCGAGTTGTTCTTCGCCTCCTCCAACGACCTCGTCGGCCAGTTCGACTACACAGGTGATCCGGACAAGGTCGTCATCGACCTGTCCGCCGCCCACATCTGGGATGCCTCCTCGGTCGCCGCCCTCGACGCGATCGAGACCAAATACGCCCAGCGCGGCAAGACCGTGGAGATCATCGGCCTGAACAACCCCAGCGCCGACCTCCACGGCAAGCTCACCGGCGAACTCACCAGCCACTGACCCATCCCAGCGAAACCCGCGAGGACCCCGGCCGAACGCCGGGGTCCTCCGCTGTTCAAACGGTAGGCGTGGCGTATCCCGAAGCCCTCGCAGCAGCACGCTTGCTTCGCCACCGTTCCTCAGTACACGCCGGCACCTGCCCGTAGATGCGAGCGGGGCCCGTGGACGCAAGCTCAACGCCTTCACCACCGTCCGGCCCCGGGGCCCGCCGACCACTGCTGCGGCGTGAGACCCAACGGCATCAGCCAGTCTCTGGCCTCTCCGATCGCGACCATAAGGGCGGCCGATGCGGCGCACACGGCGAGGCGCAATGGCTACCCGGGTGCCATGCCCATCAGCCACAGAGCATGGCCGGCCGTGATCCACCACGCGGTGACGGAGGTCGTGTCCCGCTTCGTGGTGTAAGCGACCTTGCTCGACGTGTTCCGGTAAACCGCGCGTCGGCCACCCCTTGGGACACGGCGCCCGGATCGTACAGCGGCTGACCTGCCGTCAGCACCATGCGCGGCCTCGAACCGCGCCGATGTGGCGATGACCTGCGGATTCCGGCGCCCTGATCCGCTACACCACTTGGCGGGACGCCACCCAGCCACCGCCGTGCCCGTATCTGGCGGAACGCGAATCCGACCCTCGGCTGTGACGCTCGTTTGACGCTGCGAGGCCCTGACGCACCCTTCCCGAGTTTCAGAAATGCCATCTGAGCTGGTGTTTTTGCATCTCTCGCTGAATGTGACGTGTTTCCGATGACGTCGAACTTGGAGTGCGTGGCGATTCTGGAGCCTGCTGCAAAGGGGCTCTGACGCGTAAATAGGTGCAGGTCAGGGTGGTGTAGGGCAGGACTGGTTGCCCGGTGGCCATGGTGGTCGCTGGGTGTGGCGGTTCTGGGTGTCAGGCTGCGTCCTCGATCGGGTTGAGGGTGACGGTGTAGCCGAGCTGGTTGAGTGCGGTGATGGCGCGGCGGGTGGCGCGTTCGGGGTCGCGTTGGGTGAAGTAGGTGCCGCCGAGCTCGTGGTAGGGGACGTCGTCGGTGAGCATGTGCCAGATCGCGGTGATGATCGAGTGCTCGACGGCGACCAGGGCCCTGAGCGGGCCGCGCCGGGCGGTCAGTCGCTTGTAACGGGCCTGCAGGTAGGTGTTGTTGGTTCTCACCGCGCCGAAGGCGGCCAGGCCGAGGGCTCCTTTGAGGTAGGGGTTCCCGGGGCGGACCTTGGTGTTCTTGGTGCGGCCGGCGGACTCGTGGTGGCCGGGGCAGACCCCGGCCCAGGAGGCGAGGTGCTTGGCGGAGGCGAATCGGGCCATGTCGCCGCCGGTCTCGGCGATGATCACTTCGGCGACGGCCTGGTTGATGCCGGGGATGGTGTCGAGCAGGTCGAGGGCGGGACGAAAGGGGGCCATCGCCTCCGTGATCCGCTCGTCCAGCTGTCCGATGGCGCCGGTGAGCTGGTCGTAGTGGTCCAGGTGCAGTCGGGTGAGGAAGGCGTGGTGGGCGCGGAAGCGGCCGGTCAGGGCCTCGGTGAGTTCGGGGATCTTGTTGCGGAGCTTGCGTTTGGCCAGGTCCGCGAGTGCCTGCGGGTCGCGTTCGCCGCGGATGAGGGCCTCCAGCATGGCCCGGCCGGAGACGCCCATGATGTCGGAGGCGACCGCGGCGAGTTTGATCCCGGTGTCCTCCAGCAGCTTCTCCAGTCGCTGCACGATCTGGCCGCGCTCGCGGGTCATCTGGGTGCGGGCCCGGGTCAGGTCCCGCAGTTCGCGCACCGGCTGCGGCGGCACGAACGAGGGGCGGACCAGACCGTGGGCGCCGAGCTGGGCCAGCCAGGCGGCGTCGGAGACGTCCGTCTTGCGGCCGGGCAGGTTCTTGACCTGGCGGGCGTTGACCAGGATCACGTTAAGGTCCTCGGCCAGCAGGTAGTAGAACGGCTTCCAGTAGTCCGAGGTCGCCTCGATCACGACGAGTGTGACCTCGGCGGCGAGCAGGTGATCCCGCAGGGCGAGCACGGCGTTCGTGGTCGAGCCCCAGGTCGTGGTCTCGTTGGTGAACGAGCCCCGCCGTTTCGTACTCGGGCGGCGGACACACGCCTTGGCGTCCTTCTTGCTGATGTCCACACCGGCGCAGCGTTCGTGCAACACGTCCACGTCCCCCGCTCCCTCCCTCACCGATTAGCCAAGCGGTACGCCGTTCCGGGAGGGCCAGGGTGGTACAGGAATTCTGACGCCCGTGCTCACAGCAACACTCCACGGTTCCCGTGGACGGCCCTCAGCGCCACGCTGACCTGCGAGCTCACCGGCATCACAGAGCAATCGGCTTCGGCCGGAACGAACCCCACCAGCGTCCCGGACCGGCATCAGCCCACGTCAGGGCACACAAGAAGCACCTCGACGCACGGCACGGCATGCACCACGCCCCCGGCGCGCACCGAAGGTGCGCTGGGTCGCTGACCTGCAGTTTCTTAGGGTGCTCATGCGCGTCCGGGTGCGCTCGACGTGTTCCTCGAAATGCACCACGTGGACCGTGTCCTGGGCCAAGAGGAGTGGGTTCGACCTGCGACTTCGTGGGCGTCTCGGGAGATGATGCAAGCGTTCCCCCACGCTCCGTAGGGCATAACGGGAATCCGTCTCGACGCTCATTTGACGCTGCTTCCGACGGAGCGTCAGGTGGTTGGCCAGCTGGTCCGGCCGGTCATGGCTTGGTCCGACCTTCTCGCCTGCGACTGCTCTGTCCCACGTCTGGACAGCCGACCCTGTCCCGGGAGCGGGCCCGTCGCCGTCAACTGGTGAGGGGAGGCGGCCGGCAGGTACTGCTCGGCGTCGCGACTCAGCGGGCCAGGGCCTGTGCCGACGAAGGCGCGCGTCGCCGCGACACCGAGCCCGACGGTGTTTCACGGGTGCCAGTGGCCGCCGGTTGGTGCTCCAGGCCCCTTCCAGGTGGTCGCAGGCTGTCTGCCGACGCGGCACTCGCCACCACCCTGTGCGTGAACGCGGGCACGCCGTCGTCCGTATGAAGCGGGAAGCTCACAGGTTCGAGGAGTTGTCGGATGTCCCGGAGGTGCCGCGGCGCCGGAGTGTGCCGGGGAGGTCACCTGATGCAGAACCGGGAGGGCGCCCGTGCCCCGCGTCTGCTGCGGGCCGGTGTCTTCGCGGCTGTCTGCGTGGTGACGACGGCGCTGGGCCACGCCGTGATGTCCGGTGACGTCCTGCCCTGGTGGACTCTGGGATCGGCGTTGGCCGGGACGGCTTGGGGCGCCTGGTGGCTGACCTGCGGGGAACGCGGGGCCGCCGCCGTGGTCGGTGCCACCGTCGTCGCGCAGGTGTTGCTACACCTGTTGTTCGATCTGGCCCACGTGCTCGTCCGTGGACGGGCCGGCCTACCGTCCGTCGGACAAGCCCCGGGCATGGACCACGGGATCATGTTCTCCCATTCCGGCATGGCCGTGCACATGGACCATTCGGATGCGGGCCTGACCCTGGGGCACGCCGGGACGCCCGGAGCGCCTTTCGCTGCGCTCCTCGAGTCCGTCGTGGCTCAACAGGGCTCCGGCGGGATGTACCTGGCGCATCTGTTGGCCGCCGTCGTGTGCGGACTGTGGCTGTGGCGAGGCGAGGCGGCCGCACACCAGGTGGGCCGGGCCCTGGCCGTGGTGTTGTTCGCGCCGCTGCGACGCATCTGCCGCGTGCTCGCGCACCCCGCCCTCGACCGGCGGGCCCCCTCGGTATGCGCATCAATGGCCGAGGGGGAGACGGCGCGGACCGCTCCCGTACTGCTGAGGCATGCCGTCGTCCGCAGAGGACCGCCGTCGGCGGGTTCAGCAGTCGTTCGTCCGCCTGCCGGCCCCCTGCCCGTCGTACGGCCCTGAAACACCCTTTCTGGTGTCGGGCCCGGGTGCTGGGCCGGAGCAGGCGTATGGCCGACGTGCGCGTTCACGCGCGTCGGCCGTCCACTTCGGCCTCGGCGTGCCCTTCGTCCGGCGCGCGAGCTGTTCGGTGTCCGCCGAAAGCGCCGCGTCGTGGCGGGGCCCGCAGCCCGCCCATCGATCGGGAGATTCTTTGATGCACCACGCCATATCCGTGCCCGCACACGCGGCCGGTGATCCGCGGTCCCCCCGGCCCCTCGGCCGTGGACCCCGGCTCGTTGCCTTCGGCGTCCTCGTGACCGCCACGTCCGTCCTGCTGTCCGGCTGCGGCGGCGACTCGGCGGACCGCGCCTCCGCCCAAGCCGCCTCCTCGGCCTCCGCCAAGGGCATGGACGGGATGGCGGGGATGGACATGGGGGACCCGTCCGCCACCCCCGCCGACAAAATCCCCGGAGCGACCGTGGTCAAGGGCGCCTTCACGCTCCTCGACACCCGCCCGCCGGGCATGGACGACGTCGCGGGCAGCGCCTGGCTCGCGCAGGGCTCCAAGGGCACCACCGTGACCGTGTCCCTGACCGGTCTCAAGCCCGGCGCCTCCTACATGGCCCATCTGCACGCCCAGCACTGCTCCGCCAAGAACGGCGGGGAGCACTTCCGGTTCGAGAAGGGCGGCGCGACCACGCCCCCCAACGAGGTGCACCTGATGTTCACCGCCGACAAGTCCGGGATGGGAATGACGACAGTGAACAATTCCCGCAAGACCGGCAAGGACGCGGTCGCGATCGTCGTCCACCCCAGCGAGGCACAGGACAACCGGATCGCATGCGCGGACTTCGACTTCTGAGGGCGGCGGCAGGACCGCTCGGGTGCGCGGGTGTGCTGCTGCTTCTCGGCGGCACACCCGCGTACGCCCACACCGCACTCGAGAACGCCACACCGGCACCAGGCGCCAAGGTCGCGGCTGGGACCGACGTCGTCGCGCTGACCTTCAAAGACCTGAACTCCGGCGTCCCGCCGAAGATCGGCATGGTCGGAGCCGACGGCACGACCGTCCCGGTCGGAGCGCCGGTCGTCACCGACGGCGGCACCGCGTGCGCCGCGGTCTCCCCGCTGCCCGTGGGTGTCGTCACCCTCACCTACACGGTCACCGCCGGCGACGGTGACGCCCAGACCAGCGCGTTCCAGTTCGAGGTCATGGACGGCGCCCAGCCCGTCGAGCCTCCGTCCGCCTGCGCCGATCTGAGCCTGCCCGCGCCGGACACCGGCGGGGCCGGCACCGTCCTGGGCCTCGGACGCACCACCGCGACGGCCGTTCTCGCCGGGGCCGTCGCCGTGATCGCGGGCGGAGGGGTCGTCGCCGTCCGCAGACGACGCCGAACAGGACTGCCGGCGGAAGGGGGAGCCGCCGAATGACCTGAAGCCTGTTCATCTCTCGGGCCGCGCTCAGGCGGGTGCGGCCCGAGCGGGTACCCGCGACACGCGAGGGATCCTGCTACGCGCCACGGCCCCAGATCAGAGGCTGGTGGGCCGTCAGGCGGCGCTCAGCAGGTGTGCCGGCTTGGCGCAGTTCTTACGCGGCATTGGCAGGCCGTTGACGTGCACAGTGGCAGGGGTGAGATTGGTGTCGGCAAACTCGTCTGCTGGTCGACGGGTTCTCACACGGTCGCCGCGACAGGCGTGCCGGGCCGAGCTACTCGTCGCTGCCTCGGGGGCGCAGCGGAGAGGGAAGCGCGCCCTCGGTCGTCGGCGGCTCGAAGATGCTTTCCGACTGTCCTGCCGTGGGGGTGTTCTGTTCCTCGGAGAGTCCTGGCGCGCCCCGGGGCAGCCAGGAGAAGATTCCCAGCAGTGCGACAATGGCGGCGACCGCGCCGAGGGCGCGGAGCACTCTGCGGACCCTTTCCCGGGTGCTCAGGTGCTGCCATGCCGGTTCGGGACGGTCGTCGTCCGGTTGCCAGACGTCACCGACGGAGTCGGCTTGGCGGACAGGGGGGCTGGCGCGCAGAAGTAGCCGTTCCTGTGCTGAGGGTTCCTGTGGTGCGGAGCGTCGAATGGCTTCTTCGCTGTCGTTGAGGAACTTCAGCCAGGTGCTCTCGGGATCGGTGGGCTCGGGCGCAGTCACGGTGCCTGCCCATCTCCCTTCTGGCCGGTTCCGAGGGCCTGCCGACGGCTGGTACGTCGTTCCGTGCCGCATCAAATGTGTCAGCTTCACTCCTGGGCGCCGAAGCGGCGACCGGCCGTCGGCTCGGCTCCCCCACCCAATCATTGCACAGTGCAAAATAAGATCGCCAGTCTATGTGCCGCTTCATGGGGAGGCTTTGCCCGCGCTTGAGTCGCAGCGGATCTGGCTGCGTCGTGTGCACGAGGTAGGGAACGCGCCCCCGGGCTCGGGGAAATCATCGTCGCCCGGCAGGAGGAAGGCGCCGCCGGATACGGCTCCATTCATGTCTCCGGCGAGGGTGTCACCTACTTCTGCGGCTCTGCGGGCGGTGTCCGGCGGCAGCTTCGAGGCGGACGAACGGTATGGCCCGGCCCGCGTCGCGGAACGACGTCTCGCTGCCGTCGGCGGGCAGGCCCATGAACGCGCAGAGGCGGCGGGCGGTACGGGGATGCCGGCGGGCGTAGTCGGCCATGATCTGGGCGCCGTCGTCGGGGGAGAGGAAGCGGGCGGTGACGGCGTGGTAGCGGTTGCCGACCTGGATGACGGTCTTCGGGTGTGCGCGCAGGTTGCGGTACCAGTCCGAACCGGGGCCGAAGCCTGAGGCGACGGTCCAGCCGGGGCGCAGGGTCTCGTGCGCCACGACTTCGAGGACGACGTGGCGGTCGAGGCCCGTCGTGCGGCCGACGTGGTGCAGGAGAAGGAACCGCCTGCCGAGAACCGGCCCGAGTCCGGCGCGGAAGAGGAGGACAGGTGCGCGCGCGACCAGGCGCCGCCAGCCGGTGGGGAGTTGAGGGCGCGTGCCATGGGTTCCTCTGTGGGGCATCGTCGCCTTCCAGGAGTGTCGTCGGAGGTGCCGCTGTTCGGCCTCGATTGGGTAAAGGGCCGGTATGGGCGCCGCTTCAGCAGAACAACCATTGCATAGTCTAAATACGAGAGCGCGTCTACGGAGAGAGAAGGCCGCTCTCGAGCACCACGACCACTTCAGGAGGACGTCCATGATCATGAGCCGGCAGGCGTCCGGATCCCGGCTCCTGTCCTGGTTGCCGGTGACCGCGATGGGCGTGGTGGCCGTGGCGGACGTGGTGGCGGGACCCGGGGTGGGGTTCCTGCCGCTGGTCTCGCTCGGGCCCGCCTTCGCCGGGCTGGTCGGAGGCTGGCGGCGTACCGCACTGATCGGCGTGCTGGCGCTGGTGCTCTGCCTGGCTCTCGGCCTGTACGACGGCCTCTTCGAAGGACGCCGCGGGTTCACCGCCCTGATCTCGGTGGTCGGGGTCACGGGCGCGGGCGTCGCGGCCGCCGTGATGCGCTCGCGGCGCGAGGCCGAGCTGGCCAGCGTGCGGTCGATCGCCGAGGTGGCCCAGCGGGTGCTGCTGCGCCCGGTGCCGCGGACGGCCGGCCCGCTGCAGGCGGCTGTCTCCTACACCTCCGCCGTCGCGGAGGCACGCATCGGCGGGGATCTGTACGAGGTGGTCGCCTCCCCGCACGGTGTCCGGGTCATCGTGGGGGACGTCCAGGGCAAGGGCCTGGCCGCGGTGGAGACGGCTGCCGTGGTGCTCGGCGCCTTCCGGGAGGCGGCCCACGACGAGAGCGATCTGGTGGGGCTGGGGGAGCGGCTGGAGCGCAGCGTGGCCCGTGAGCTGGAGGGTGAGAAGTTCGTCACCGCCGTTCTCGCCGAGGTCGGTTCGGCCGGCGGGGCTGTCTTCCTGAACTACGGTCATCCGCCTCCCATGGTCGTACGCCAGGACGGCACGGTGGGTTTTCCGCAGCCGCCCGCCTACGCGCTGCCGCTCGGTCTGGGTGTCCACGGGGCCGAGGGGCCCGAGCCCTACCGGGTGGACTTCGAGCCCGGAGCGCAACTCCTGCTGTACACCGACGGCGTCAGCGAGGCCCGGGACGAGCGGGGGGCCTTTTACCCGCTCGCCGACCGGGCGTACCTGCTCAAGGACCCCGACGCGCAGCTGGCCCTCGAAGCCCTGCGGGAGGATCTGATGCGGCATGCGGCGGGCCCTCCGCACGACGACGCGGCCATGCTCCTGCTGCGCTTCCATGGTCATGGGAAGGGAAAATCTGTTCGCGACGCGTGAGTGAGCAGGTGCTTCGGCGCGATAGAAAGGAGGTATGCCGCAGCACGAGAGCCCCCTGGGGGCCATGGACGATGTCGACGAGGTCACCCGAGCGGTGCTGACCGCGTCCCGGTTGCTGGTGGCCGTCTCCGCCCGCTCGATCGCAGCGGTCGAGGAGAGAGTGACCCTCGCGCAGTTCCGGATGCTCGTCGTGCTCTCCAGCCGCGGGGCGACCAAGCTGGTCGCCCTGGCCGAACTGCTCCAGGTGGCGCCGTCGACGGCCATGCGCATGGTGGACCGGCTCATCGCCGCGGGGCTCGCCGACCGCCAGACCAACCCCGGCAACCGCCGCGAGACCCTGCTGCAGCTCACCGACGAGGGGCGGCGCACCGTCGAGGAGGTCACCGCCCGGCGGCGTGAGGAGATCGCCGCGATCGTCGCACGGCTCAGGCCGACGCAGCGGCTGGCGCTCGTCGAGGCCCTCGGAGCCTTCAACGAGGCGGGAGGGGAGCCGCCCGCCCCCGACATGGACGATCCGGAGCCGCATCCGCTCGGCTGGGGGGCGGACGTCGCCCGAGAGTCGTAAGCCCCCGGTCGCCTTCGCCCTGCGCCGGCTGAATGGCGGACGGGCCCGCCCTTCCCGGACTCCTCGACCTTTTGCATAATGCAAAAAAAGTGCGAGCGCGGTTCGCCGCATCGGGTCGGGAGAGGGGGAGTGGCGCATGCGCTGGTGGCGTCGCTCGTCCCGGGATGTGGAGCCCCGTCTGATGGGGCATCTGCGTGCCACCGTCTGGGGGCCTGCCGAGTTCGTCGGCCTCCCTCCATGGTGGCTGGTCGGGGAAGGCGTTCTCGCGGCGGCGCTGGCCGTCGCGGGCATCGTGGGCACGTCCGTCTTCGGGGCCTGGACGGGGTGCCCGGGGATGGCCGACGGCGCGGTCGGCCTGGTGTGTGCGCTCGCGCTCGTTGTCCATCTGATCGTGGTGCGGGCGGGCCGGGCGCTGGTGGGCGCCGTCGCCGTGCTCGCGGCTTGCCTCGCGGCGCAGGCGCCGCAGGCCGCCGCCGCCGTCGTACTGGCGGAGCAGGGGCGGGTGCAGTCCGTGGTGGTGACGTCGGTGCGGGATGAGGGGACGGTGCGGGGCGGCCGTAGCCGCTATCTCTGCACCGTGGCCGACGGGCGTGGGGTGCCGCTGCAGGTGCGAGTCTGGCGTGGCTGTGGGCAGGCCACCCGCCCCGGGGACGCCCTCGCCGTCGTCTACGACCCGCGGGGACGGGTGCCTCCGCGCGGTGTCGGGGCGGGAGTAGGGGCGTTGCGTGCGTTGCTCGGCCTGAGCGGGTGGGCGGCCACTCTCGCGGCGGCGACGGTCGTCGCGGTCGTGCGCTCGTACCGGATGGCCGTTCCGTCGGCCGGCCGAC
>NZ_JBMNDR010000005.1:72777-74567 GCF_052543235.1 Streptomyces sp. SAS_272
GGCCGACGGAACGGCGCCGGCACCGAACGATCATCCGGCTGACGGACTGGGCGTCGGGGACGAAGTGTTGACGTTGAGGTCAGGGCGGGCGGCGAGGACGATGACGGGGGCGCCGGGCTGGGGCGGGGGCGGGGTGAGCTGGTCCTTCGGGAGCTTGGGCGGGGTGGACTGCTGGAAGTTGACCAGTTCGCCGTTGATCACGCCGGTGTTCTCCAGAACGGTGATGTGGTCCAGGACGGTGTCGTTGGCGAGGTCGGCGAGCTGACGGACCAGGGTGTTCCTGGTGGTCGCGCGGATTTTCGCGATGACCGGGAAGATCTGGCCGTGGGTGACGCGCATGATGTTGGCGGCGGTGCTGTCGAACTGCCTGCCGGACTCCGCCGCCGAGGTCGCCACGAACTGCTGCTGTTGCGGACTGGCCTGATTGGGCAGCGTGACGTTCAACATGGGCGCGATCTTGAGGCACATCGCGTCCAGACCGGCGTGCCCGACGATGAGGTGTTTGCCGGCCTCCTTCATCTCCGGCGTCGAGCCCTTCTCCATGGCCATTTCTCCCAGGGGGTACTCCCACAGGCCCGCCGCGCGGACCTTGACGACGAAGTCGCGGTCCGCCTCCGTCAGCGGGCCGAACTGGGTGTTGGCGATGATGCGGGAAGTGTCGCTCGATGTGGTCTGGATGCCGAGCATGGCCGGGTAGGCGAGAGCGCTGAGGGTCAGGCCGAGAGCGCCGACCACGAAGACCGTTCCTATCTTGCTGCGCGATGTGGGCATGGGTGCCTCCGGACGAGAGGAGTGCGGACGACAAGAGGTACGGATGTGCGGAGCCCCCGGATCATTGCAGCAGGCAAATTTTGCACGAGGTGGCGTGATGTGCGTCACAGTCCTCGCCCCGGAGTGACAGTCGGCGGGGGCCACGGGTATCGGTCGGTACTCCCCTGGGCGGGGTGAGGGCGGTGACGGGCTTTCAGGACCGGTGCGGGGGAGGGTCTGGCCGAAGCCGAGCGGGCCGGTGTTCAGAATCGCGGGGCGCCGCCGTTCGACGGCCGGTCCGCCGGGCCGGTCGACAAAGCCCCTCGGGCACGCGGCGGAGGTCGCTCCGCCCTTCAGAACATCGGGTGCGTGGGTTCCTGCCGACTCCGGAGGCGGCCACGGGCCCGTACTCAGGACGCGCCCCCCAAAGCGAGATGGGTGGTCAGACCCGCCCGCTCCGCGGTTGCCCGGAGTACCGCGCTGGCTCGGGTGAACTGCACGTCGATACCGGCCAGGGGCAGAGTCCGGCGAATACTCAGCAGGGTGTACAGACCCGGGTAGTCGCAGAAGGTGATGCCCGACAGGTCCAGCACCAGCAAGCCACCGGCGGAGTGGGCGGCGAGCACCGCCAGATGCTCTCGGAGTGCATGCGCGGTGTCGGCGTCGAGCTCTCCCGCGAGATGCAACTCCAGTCGCGGCGGAAGGCGTCCTCCGCTCTCCCGGCGGACGGAAAGTCTCGAGGACGAAGCCGTTTCTTGGGGCTCTTGCAGCAGGGTCGACTCGTCGCCGCCCGCTAGTGCGGCACCGACTGTCTCGTGATCCTGCGGGTCGGGCTGAGGTGGTGGCATCTGTTTTCCGGATCGGCTCGGCGACAGTTGCCGACCAGACTTCCCGGCGCACCAGGAAGCATCAGCAGCGTTTCCACGCCTGCATCTTTGCACAGGGTAAAGATCGGCATCAACACCCGGCGAAGACTTTCGTCCCGCCGACGTGATCGCCGTCATCAGGCCCGCAGATGTCGCCGCCCCGGGGGGGGGGAG
>NZ_JBMNDR010000005.1:74577-122807 GCF_052543235.1 Streptomyces sp. SAS_272
CCCCCCCTCCCCCCCCCCCGGGGCGGGTAAGGACGGCCGGCCGAACCCCCTGCGCTCGAGTCGTCATCCCCGAGACGCGCACCGCTCGGGCGACGCGGCCTCGCCAGGCGCCGGCTCACTTCCGAGGCAGCCCCTACTCCGCGGCTTCCCAGCGATTCCCGCATAGTCAGCGCCTGGGCCGCCATCCACACCATCGACTTCGACCAGCGCCACCTCGCCCGGACGGTCACCCGTCGCCCAGAGTCAGGTTGCTTCGCGAACCCGGAGCCGACGGGCCAGAACGTCCGCCACGCTGCGTGTCTGGGCGCCCGCCTCGGTCCTGACCCACGCCGGACGAGCTCCTGAGTCAGGCGCCCGTGGACGACCAAGGGCGCCTCACTCGCCTGCTCCCGCCCAGGAAGACCCGGAGGCTCAGCGCGCGTTTTGTGCAGTGCGAGAAGACGGGACGAGGGGTTGTCAGGGTCCGATGTCGACCTGGTGCTCCACGGTGACCTGGTCGACTTCCGACACCCGTACAGTGACCCGCATCGTCCACGTCCCTTCCGTGGGCAGGGTGAGACTGTCACTGCCCCAGTAGCCGCGCTCGTCCACGAGCTCCGCATCCAGGGGGCCCACGCCCTGCGAGGCCAGGGTGAAGGCGAGACGCAGTTCGGGCACAGGTACGAGCCCGCCGTCTGCGCCGTAGACGACCGCCTGGACCGCGTTGCGTCCGACCCGCCCGGGTTCCAGGACGATCTGCACCCTGCCGCTCCCCAGGGGTCCCAGGGTGCGACTGCCGGTGTCGAAGGGGACCATCGACAAGGACTGAGTGGGCTGACCGGGCACGAGAACCGCCAGCGCCGCCGACTCCTCGGCCGCCCGTCCGGTCTGCGTCCCGGTCAGCATGGTGGTGAGCATCAGGACCACCATGCCGACCGCCACCTCGGCCAGCACGCACCGGCGCAGCCCGCGCCGCTGCGCTGTCCGCTCCGTCGAAACCCCGGCCCTGGACGGGAGGGTGCCGCAGGGATCGTCCGCCTCCCGGCCGCCCACCGCGATCGGCACCCGCTCCGGCTCGGTCGCCGTGAGCAGCCGCCCGGTCCAGCGCCGTGACTGCGCGGCCACCGCCAGTACCACCAGCACGGTCCACACCTTGAGCGACAGCGTCCTGCCATACCCGGTGTGCAGCAGCGCGTCCCAGGACCCAAGCCCGCGCCAGGACTGGTAGACGCCGGTGGCGGCGAGAACCGCCACCGAGACGAACGCCAGCCGAGAGAAGCGGGCGACCGCGGCGGGAGGGAGCGGATCCTCGGCCGGTGCCCGGTACAGGATGGTGAGCAGGGCGGCCAGCCCGCCCAGCCACACCGCCATCGCGAGCAGATGAAGTGCGGTGGAGACGACCGCCACGGGGACCTGGACGCCGACCGCGGCATGCTCGGCCACGACCCAGGTCGCTGCCAGAGCCAGGGCGAACAGGACACCGGCCATCCTCCCAAGTCGGCCGGCGCCTTCCCGGACCCTCCGGTCCCGAACGAGCACGGCCAAGACGAGCAGCAGCACCAGCCGCACCAGCAGGGCGACACCTGACCGGGTCTCCATCGTGCCGCGCAGCGACCGCGCGTCGAACACCGCGCCCGGTCCTTCGCCGCTGTCGTACGGTCCGCGGAGCAGCACCAAGGCCAGGGTGGACAGCGTCAGCACCCACCAGCCGGTCACGAAGAGTCGGCGTACGGCTCGCCGGGCCGTGGCCGTCGGCCAGCAGGCCAGGACGAACACGGCGATGCCGATGAGCAGGGCCAGTCCCGCGTAGGCGACGTAGCGGGCCGTCTCGTTCAGCGCGCTCGTGGCCCCGGGTACGGCCGGCTGCGCGGTGGCAGCGGGCCTGGCGGGCGAGCGTTTGCCGACGGAGAAGGTGAAGGCTCCGGTCACGGCGTGGCTGTCCGCCGACACCACCCGCCAGGAGACGGTGTACGTGCCCTGGCCAAGCCCTCCGGCGAGGCGGACGCGGGCCGTGTTGCCCTGTCCGTCGGCGTGCTCCGGATCGCCCGCAGTCGCCGGGCGGTTGTCGGGGTCGAGGACGCGGACGGAGTTCTCGACGAGAGCGACGGCTTCGTCGAAGGTCACCGTGATCTGTCGTGGCACGGCCTTCAGGACGACGCCCTCGCGGGGGTCGCTGCTCGTGAACACGGCGTGCGCGGAGGCCGGGGTCACACCGGCCAGGAGAAAGAGGGTGAACGCCACAGCCACGACGAGCAGGGCCCGGTACGTCCGGTGGTCGTCAGGTGTCGGCCGACGTACGGGACAGGAGGGCGTTACCCGGACGCCGAAGGCGGACGCTCGGTTCACCGCGCACCGCCCCGCCCGGCGCGGCGCCGGTTCAGCCGCCAGGCGAATGCGCCGAGCCCGAGCAGGGCGGCGGCTGTGCCGGCGGCGATCAGCCCTCCGAGCGGGTTCTCACCCTCCGCGCGCGCCGAGGCACTGGCGTCGCCGCCGCCGGAGGGGCCTTCGGACGGTGTGCGGGACGCCCGTGTGGAAGGCGGGCTGAGGGGCTGCGCGTCGGCGGTCGCGGGCCTCAGCTTCAGCACCGGAGCGGGCTGGTCCGACTCCGCTTCCTGCCTGGGCAGTTCGATCCAGCGCGAGACCCTGCCGTCGCCGTAGGTGTCGACGGTCTTGAACACGAGCTCCTGGACGTCGGGCAACTGCCGCACGGTGATCGCGTGTTCGGCGTCCGCTCCCGTCGCCAGAGCAGGGCCACCGATCGTGTAGCCGTCCGAGGTGGTCTTCAAAGTCCAGCCCTTCGGGGCATGCGCGAGCGTCACGTCGTCCGGCTCGATGCCTTTCGGCAGGGCGACGCGCACCCGCGCGAAGCCCGCCGTGTCGGACTCGGCCTCGGAGGTGAAGGTGAGGGTGACGTTGCGGGCCAGAGCCCTCGGGGTGTCGGCCTCGACCTCCGTGTGGGCGGACGCGGGGTGGGCCAGGACGAAAGCGGATGTCAGAGCGAGGGCGCCGACCACGGCGATGCGGCCGAACTCGCGAGCAGCGGGATTCAGGGATTGCACGGAAGACAGGGGCACGAACGAACTCCGGAAGCGTCAGGCCGGGCGGGCTTCGACCCGGCCGGGATGATGGCGAAGGGACCGGAACAACGAGGTCTTCCGGTGGCCCCCTGCGCGGCAGCGCACGTTCCGGCGCTCCGAATCCGATCGGCAGGCAAGTCCCTCGGCACGCCACTCGCCGCAAGACCGGCAGTGCCCGGCGCACCGGGCGCATCAGCAGCTTGACCCACAACCGTCTCAGCCGCCCACGCGCGGCCACCAGCACACGTCGTGCCATGCGGGCGCCGGCCAACGCGGCCGCGACGGCCGCGTCGGCCTGGTGCAGCAGCCATGCCACGGCGAGCGCTGCGCCCATGTGGACAGCGGTCATAGCGGCGGAAGACTGGTGCCAGGAGTGGCCGTCGCCGGAGGCCATCGACGAGCCGGCGGGACTGGCGTGGACCGCCGTGTTCCGGTGCCCGTCGGCCGCCCAGGCGAGAGCCAGATGGAGCGCACCCTGCACGGCCAGCGTGCATCCGACAGTGGCCAGCGGGGAGAAACGACGGCGGGCGGCGGGCCAGACACCCGCGAACTGCAGGAGCACAAGGGCGGCTACAAGGCGCCACGGCTCTGCCGCGCCGCCGGCCGCATGGTGGCCGAGGGCGGCGAGGACGCTGCCCGCCACGGCGAAGACTCCCGCCCGGGCACAGGCGCCCGACGTGTTCGCCCGCTCTCCCTCTCCCCTTTCAGGGAGGGACACGCAGGCGCCCTTTCGCACGTCTACCCCCTCGCAGGCTCGACCGTATCCGGTGCGTCGGCGCACCCCGTCATGGTGCGGGTACGGCGGCGGATCCCCCAGCGTTCACTCTCCTGGCCCCGCAGTGCCGCCCGCCCGTCGTCCTCACCGGAGGCCGAGCGGAAGTGCTCGCATCGCCCCACTTGACATGCTTTGCATAATGCAAAGGTACGGAAGGGGTAGCAATGAGTGCCATCCAAACGGCCAAGAACAGGCCGGCCGCAGCGCAGAAGACGCCGATCGGTCTCCCACCCTCGCGGAGACTCACCGATCTGCGCGCCGCGCCCTGGGGGCTGCCGGTACTGGCCGTGGTGGTCGGCGCCGGGGCGGGAGCGGGATCGATCGTCTTCCGCTGGTGCATCACCACCTTCACACACCTCTTCTCCGGACACGGCGACTACGCCGCGTCCCCGGGCTCCGGCAATCCGCACGTGCCGTGGCTGGGCCCGTACTTCGTGCTGATCGCTCCCGTGCTCGGCGGCCTGCTCTATGGGCCGTTGGTGTACCGCTTCGCCAGGGAGGCCCGCGGGCACGGGGTGCCCGAGGTGATGGTTGCCGTCGCCCAGCGCGGTGGGCGGATCAGCCCCAAGGTGGCCGTCGTGAAGACGCTGGCCTCCGCACTGACCATCGGCTCGGGCGGCTCGGTGGGCCGGGAGGGGCCGATCGTGCAGATCGGCTCGGCACTCGGCTCAACGCTGGGCCGTCTGGCGAAGGTGCCCGAGGGACGGATGAAGCTCCTCGTCGCCTGCGGCGCGGCAGGCGGCATCGCCGCCACCTTCAACGCCCCGCTCGCCGGAGTCTTCTTCGCCATGGAGCTGATCCTGGGCACGTTCAGCACCGAGGCGTTCGGCGCGGCCGTACTGGCCAGCGTGACGGCGAGCGTCATCGGCCGGGCGGCCTTCGGCGACGTGGCCTTCCTGAGCCTGCCGGACTTCCATGTGGACCATCTCGCGCAATACGGCCTGTTCGCCGCGCTGGGGGTGGTGGCCGCCCTGGTCGGCGTGGGCTTCTCGCGGTTCCTGTACCTGATCGAGGACGCCTGCGACTGGCTGTGGCGCGGCCCCGAGTGGCTGCGCCCGGCGGTCGGCGGCCTCGCGCTGGGCCTGGTGCTCCTTGCCCTGCCCGAGATGTACGGCGTCGGCTACCCGGTCCTGCAGAAGGCGACCGAGGGCGGGTACGCGGTCGCCTTCCTGCTGTTGCTGCTGGCCGGCAAGATGCTGGCGACCAGCCTGACCATCGGCATCGGCGGCTCGGGCGGCGTCTTCGCGCCCAGCCTGTTCATCGGGGCGATGCTCGGCGCGGCGTACGGCATCGGCGCGCACGACCTGCTGCCCGGCACCGCCGGTGCGGTGGGCGCGTACGCACTGGTCGGGATGGGCGCAGTCTTCGCCGGCGCCTCCCGCGCGCCGATCACCGCCGTGGTGATCCTCTTCGAGCTCACCGGCGAGTACTCGATCATCCTGCCGCTGATGCTGGCGATCGTGCTGGCCACCGCCACCAGCCGTCTGCTGTCCCGGGACACCGTCTACACGCTCAAGCTGCGCCGCCGCGGCATCGACATCGAGGGTCCCGCACGGGGCGCACGGCTCGGTGTGCAGCGGGTCGACGCCGTCATGGAGCCCCTGCCCTCGTCCCTGTCGTGGTCGACACCGCTCCCCGACGCCGCCGATCTGCTGAGCCTTTCCGGCCACGGCGCGCTGCCGGTCGCGGACGAGGCGGGCGCTTACGCCGGGGTGGTCACCGCCCAGGCGGTCGCCGAGGCCCTCGCCGAGCAGCCGGACGCCGTGCCCACCCAGGTCGGCCGACTCGCCGAGCGACCCGCGCCCGTCACCGCGGACCAGTCCCTCGCGCAGGCGCTGAACACTTTGCTCGCGGCGGCAGGAACAGGGGTCCCGGTCCTCGATCACGCGCACGGCGAGCCGGTCGGCTGGCTCAGCCACCAAAGCGCCCTGCGCGCGGTGCACACGGCGGGCGCATAGAACGCGCCCTGCCCCCACGGCCCCGGCAGAGCGAGTACCGGACACGCCTGGGCCACATGCACCGGCTCGGCCCTCGCAGACCAACGCACAGCACTTCATCCTTATGTTGCACTGTGCAAAAATGGGTAGAGGCGACTTTGACGCACCCATCGCTCCCGGGAGGCCACCATGCCCACGAACCACGTCCGGCGCGCGTACTCTTTCGTGTGCCTCGACTGCGGACACGGCTGGGAAGGCGCGTACGACATCGATGTGACCGTGGACGAGCACGCCCGGATCACCGCCGACTACCAGCTCGACGGCGAACGCGTACCGTCCCCGCTGCAGTCACCGCAGTGCCCGTCCTGCGAGGGGCACAAGATACGCATCATGCGGCCGGGGCGGGTGGCTTCGGCCCATCTGTACGAGAGGTGACCGGCGCGGCGGCGGGCTCCCGTGGGACCCCGCCCGACGGGGCACGCCATGCAGAGCAGTCGCCCTCCGCGTGTGCTGACGGCCCGGACAGGGGCGACCCGAAGACACGTTACTGAGGAGCCCCCGCGTCCGTGACCTGGCCATTGATCGGTCTCGTCATCTTCTCCGAGGTTCGACAGGGCAGGCGGCCCGGCCGTGCGCCTCCGCTTCGGCCGGGCCGCGGGAAACCTATCCCACCGGCAGGAAGTCGCGGGCCGCGATGAACTCCGGCCGGCGTACCGGGGCGGCGAAGGGCTCCACCGGCTGGTTCTCCACGCTGTTGAACACGATGAAGACGTTGCTGCGCGGGTAGGGCGTGATGTTGTCCCCGGAACCGTGCATGCAGTTGCAGTCGAACCAGGTCGCCGAGCCTGCGGGGCCGGTGAAGAGCTTGATGCCGTGCTCCAGGGCCATCTCGGTCAGCGCCGACGCCGAGGGGGTGCCGGCCTCCTGCATCCGCAGAGATCTCTTGTAGTTGTCCTTGGGCGTGGCTCCCGCGCAGCCGAGGAAGGTGCGGTGTGAGCCCGGCATGATCATCAGGCTGCCGTTGGTGTCACGGTTCTCGGTGAGGGCGATCGACACCGAGACGGTGCGCATGCGGGGCAGGCCGTCCTCGGCGTGCCAGGTCTCGAAGTCGGAGTGCCAGTAGAACCCGCCGGCCCCGAAACCCGGTTTGACGTTGACGCGGCTCTGGTGGACGTAGACGTCGGAACCGAGGATCCGACGAGCGGTGTCCACGACTCTCGGGTCCCGGACGAGTCGGGCGAAGACCTCACTGATGCGATGGACTTCGAAGATCGAGCGGATCTCCTGGGAGGAGGATTCGATGACGGCACGCTCGTCGTTGCGTACCGCCGGATCGGCGATCAACCGCTTCAGTTCGGCCCGGTAGGTCAGGACTTCCGTCCGGTTGAGCAGTTCGTCCACGGTGAGGAAGCCGTCCCGTCCGAAGTCGCTCAATTCCGCGGACGGTTCGCCCCAGAGCACGGGGTCTCGGCGGGGCGTCGTCACTTCGGTCGCACCGCGTGTCGGATACAGGTCGGTCATCTCAGGCTCCTTCCGTGAGCAGGGGGTAGGCGCCGTTCTCGTCGTGCACTTCGCGGCCGGTGACCGGCGGATTGAAGACGCAGACGAAACGCAGATCGGTGCGGGGACGCATGGTGTGCCGCTCGTGCCCGTCGAGAAGGTAGAGCGTGCCGGGGGAGATCAGGTGTGTCTCACCGGTTTCGTCGTCGGTGAGCTCGCCCTCGCCCTCGACGCACAGGACAGCCTCGATGTGGTTCGCGTACCACATGGAAGTCGTGGTGCCCGCGTACATGACGGTCTCGTGGACGGAGAAACCCACGCCGTCCCCGGCGAGGACGAGACGCCTGCTGCGCCAGGCTCCGGTCTCGGCGGTCACATCACGGTCCGTGCCCTCGATGTCGGTCAGTGATCGAATGATCATGCGTTCGTCTCCCTCTGCGCGGTCTGGCGTACGGCCCGGGCGAGAGTGCGCAGGCCCTCGTCGAGCTCGTCCGCGGTGATGGTCAGTGCGGGCAGCAGTTTGAGGACCTCGTCCTGGGGACCCGAGGTCTCGATGAGCAGGCCCAGTTCGAAGGCCCGGGCACTGGCCCGCGACGCCCATCCCTTGTCGTCGAACTCCAGGCCCCACACCAGCCCCCGCCCGCGGTGGCGGGCGCCGGTGCCGGCGTGCTCGGCGACGATCTCGCGCAGGACGGCCTCGGTCTGCTCGCCACGGGCGATGGTCTGCTTCGTCATGCTGCCGCTGTCCGCCCAGTACGTGTCCAGGGCTGCCGTCGCCGTGACGAAGGCGGGGTTGTGGCCACGGAAGGTGCCGTTGTGCTCCCCGGGCTCCCAGACGTCGAGTTCGGGTTTGAAGAGGGTCAGGGCCATGGGGAGGCCGTAGCCGCCGATGGACTTGGAGAGGGTGATGATGTCGGGGACGATGCCGGCCTCCTCGAAGGAGAAGAACGAGCCCGTCCGCCCACAGCCCATCTGGATGTCGTCGACGATCAGCAGCATGTCGCGCCGCTCGCACAGATCGGCCAGACCGCGAAGCCACTCCGGGCGGGCCACGTTGACCCCGCCCTCGCCTTGAACCGTCTCGACGATCACCGCGGCGGGCTGGTTGAGTCCGGAACCCTGGTCTTCCAGCAAACGTTCGAACCAGAGGAAGTCGGCGACGCGTCCGTCGAAGTAGTTGTCGAACGGCATGGGGGTGCCGTGCACCAGCGGAATCCCCGCGCCGGCCCGCTTCATGGAGTTGCCCGTCACGGCCAGCGAGCCCAGGGACATGCCGTGGAAGGCGTTGGTGAACGAGACGATCGCCTCCCGGCCCTTGACCTTGCGGGCCAGCTTCAGTGCTGCCTCCACGGCGTTGGTGCCGGTGGGGCCGGGGAACATCACCTTGTGCGTCAGGCCGCGCGGGCGCAGCACGAGATCCTGGAAGCGCTCCAGGAAGGCCCGCTTCGCGGTCGTGCTCATGTCCAGGCTGTGCGTGACGCCGTCGCGTTCCAGATAGTCCAGCAGGGCGCGCTTGAGTACCGGGTTGTTGTGCCCGTAGTTGAGCGCTCCGGCACCCGAGAAGAAGTCGAGATAGGTCCTCCCGTCCTCGTCATGGATGCGGCTGCCTCGGGCGCGGTCGAACACGACAGGCCAGCTGCGGCAGTAGCTGCGGACCTCGGACTCCAGGGTCTCGAAGATGGAGGGGGAAGGCTGAGTGACAGTCACTGAGGTCGGTCCTTCGGTGCGGTTCATGCCAGCGGGCTGATGCGGTAGAGGATCTCGGGCTCGTGCCCGTGTGCCGTCGGGAACAGGTCCTCGCCGAAGAGGACTTCGCGCTCGATGCGCGCCCCGCGCCGTTGGGCGAACGAGGCGAACAGCCGGTGCGAGGGTTCATTGCCGGGTGTGATCGTCGTCTCGACCTGGCGCGCCCCCGCGTCCACGCCGCGAACTGCGATGTCGTCGAGCATCCGGCCGGCCAGCCCGCGACCCCGATGCGCGCCGTCCACTGCCACCTGCCAGATCACCAATGTCTGCGGGTGATCGGGCCGAATGTATCCGGTGATGAACCCGATGGGGTGGCCGAGGACGTCACGCGCCACGACGGAGGTGCGGGAGAAGTCACGGCACCACAAAAGATAGCTGTAGGCCGAATTGAGATCGAGGACGCCGGTCTCGCGGGCGATGCGCCACATAGCTGCGCCGTCCGCAATATCGGGAAGGTCGAGAGCCGGTACCGGGTAGGGCGAATCCGTCTCCTTGCTGGATTTCATGGGTGACAAACCTAGATGGAGAAGTTGAATTACGCAGCACACGAACTTCTCACAAGAGACCTGTCGACGACTCTGATTCGGGGCGAAACGGATGAAACTATGACATAATAAAAGGGCATTTCGGTCATTGCGACACCGAGTTACACTGCGATAACGATCCGGAAATCCCCTGGTTTGATGGTCTCGTTATGGGGGAGGGGGAGGTTCGGGATCAGAATTTCAGGACCGATGAAAATGTGCGCATGCTTTCACGGGCCCCGGCGTCAGGGTTCGCGGGAGCCGTACAGGTGTGACAGTCGGGGCTTTCATCGATTTCTTATGGAACCGCCCTGAATTACCTCGCTTGCTATCCTGTTCCGAATGCCTGAAAACTTCTCCGATGAGCTCGGTTCGTTGCCGCGGCAGCCTCTGGCGTCGTGAACTCATCGCAGCGTTCCCGCGCGAACCACGGCTCGGCGTATGTCGACGCCTCGCCGAGGGCGTCACTGCCGTCCTTGAGGCCGTCGGGAGCATCGTCGCGAAGCTGATCCGGACGTGCCGCCGGATGTACTGCCGGTATGAGTCGTGAGGCGGACCCCTCCTGGACGACTGTTCGCACGGGAGGCCCCTCGGCGACTCGAACTGTGGGCCCCTGGAGTCCTCCCATCTTGAGCCTATGCAATCTTTGCTCTGTAGAACCATTGCCCTTCCTTTACCGTTATCGAACCGAGGCCGAAGCCCCGGCGCGCTTGGGCGTCGTCGGTGGGCGCGGTCCCTGCCTGCGCTGACGTCGGAGTGGCTTCCTGGCGTGCGCTTCGGCGCTCCGCTCCGGATCTGCGAGTCGTCATGTGGTGCACGTGATCGCGTTCCGCCCATCTCGGGGCCGTTGCGCCGACAGCGAGCGGAGGTGGCGGGCGGGAAGGGGGTTCGTAGCCGTCTCGCGTGAGGTTGAAGTGGCCGTTCACCAGGGAGATTTGCACGGTGGCCCGCCCTTTGCGCAGGGAGCGGAGACCGTCACCGGATGCACGCCCCGGGCATCAGCCCGCGTGCACCCGCACGGTGATCGCCTACACCATCACGCGGGACGCCATCGCGGATTGCTCCGAACAGGGTCCGCACCCGGCGACGCCGGATCCTCGAGCAGGGCTTGGACGGCTTGTGCGACGACCCACGGCCTGGCGTCCCGCGGAAGGTCACCGATGCCGACATCGAGCGGGTCATTGTGCGTTTCTCAGAGTGGCCACCGATCGGGTGACGGGTTGGTCTCCCGCAACGCACGAGGCTCCTGTGCCGTTGAGAGAGATATTCGACGTCTCAACTCAGCAGCGCAGGAGTCTCGTTGGTTCCCTATCGTGCCGTACTAGACCTACCGGCAGGCTCTGGTTGAGTGGGTAACCATGCTCATCGTCACCCGTGAGGGTGACCGCCGCTGCAAGCTCCCGCCTCAGCAGCGCGCTCTCGTCGGCCTGGTCTACTTGCGCCGGCACGACACGCTCGCGCAGATCGCCGCCGGTTTCAACATATCCGTCGGTACCGCCCACGCCTACGTGACGGCCCTCGTCGGTCACCTGTCCCGGCGGGCGCCGGGGCTGCTGCGTGCCCTGTGGGAGAGCGATCGCACCCACCGCGTCATCCGGATCTGCGAGCGCCAGGGCATTCCGGTCCTTGCCGACCGCGCCTACATCGGGGCCGGCTCCTGGGTGACCACGTCGATCAGGTGACTTCCTCACCAGGACCTCAGCCCGACCCAGCGGACAGTCAACCGGGCCCTGTCAGCGGCACGAGCCCCATTCGAACGAAGCGTCGCGAGACTGAAGTCCTGGCACGTCCTCCGTAAAGCCCGCGTCAGTCCCAACCGCATGACGGCCATCGCCGCGGCCGTTCTCACCCTGGAGCGTCAACGCTGGAAATGCTTCTTCACCGTCGCCTCTCCAGGGAGGACGGCTTTGGCGATGACGGTCATCCAGTTGGACCGACGCGGCGGATCTTTTGTTTCACGACCAGACGAGTCGCCCTTCGGCGACCTCACAGACCGGATAGTTTCCATCGGCGATCTTCGTCAGCAGCTCCGCCACGGAGTCGAAATAGTGAGCCAGCGATTCGTACTCGCCCGTGCTCGTGATCTCACCCACGAACCACCTGCCGACACGCCCGTCCCGCACGTCGATAAACTTTCCCATCCAGCCGTCCTGATCCGACAGGAACGGGATCCACTCATTACGCCAGAACGGGTTGTCCGGCTGGTCCGGAGGGTTGAATCCACCGGGCATGGAGCGGTTCGCGTAGAGCTTCTCCATCGCCCGGATGCCCAGAAAGAAGCTTCCCTCTTCCGGAAACCCGGCGAAGCCGCAACACGCCACATCGTCGTCCACGTCTTCCTCAGGAAGATCCAGATTGTTCTGCAACAGCCACGTCCGCAGATCCTGAGGGAGGGAGATACCCATCCGTTCCTCGGCGGTCGCGAGCATCTGTTCCGTAGCGGGCCCAGGCAGATCCGCGTGATCGGCCGGGGCGTACTGCCGAAGGAGATTCATCACGCGGGACCAGCTCTCCGCCACGCTCATTCCCCTCTGCCCTCTCTGCATGGATGCCCCATACGACTGCGCCACTGCGGGGGTTGCGGAGCGCCGACCTCACGACCTCGCAGGGATGGTACTCCGAGCAGGCTTCCTGCCCCCTCCCCTACGACCACCTTCCGGCCCGAAGTGAAGGACCGGCCGCTCAGCGAGGTGACCACCCGCCAACTCCTCACAAACCAGGCCGCTGTGCCCGGTGGGCCCAGCCGAGGTCGCCAAGGCCGTCCTCACCCTGGAGTGGCGAAGCTGAAAACGCTCATTGTCAAAACGCTCGAGGAGACACCGAAGAACGCGACCCCCGGGTCGACGAGGTAGATGGCCGCGGCCACGGGCATATGAGATGTGGGTCGGCACCGGTGAGGCGGAGCGAGCGCCTACCGCTGGCTGGGCCTCGTTGGGCGAAGGACAGATCATGCCTCGGCCGTGACGCTCGTTTGACGCTCCGAGCGTCTGCAGGGTCCTATGACTGGGCTATGAATGGCTTCTGACCTGGGGATACGTCAGTTCCTCCCCTTTCTGATGTCTTTCCGATGACCCACCACGTCGATGTGCCGCGATTGAACCGGTTGCGAAGAGCTCCTGAACTGCGGTTGTGTGTGCGCAAAATGTGCGGTGTGGGCGTTTAATAGGTGGGGCCGTAAGGGCTCCAGTGCCCGAGGAAGGGTTTCAGGTCGTCGCCTCGTGGCTTGGGAATGTCGGGCAGCCGAGGCGGTGTGTTCAATGGGTCGAGGCGCTCAACGGTAGCCGCTGCCCAGCTGATCCATTCCTCGGCCTCGGTTCTGGCCTGGCCCGGAGGCATGGCCTCGACTCGTGTGCGTACGACACTCAAGTACTCCGTCAGTTTGGTGGCGTGGCGCCATGCCTCTTCCTGGGCTTCGAGGTGCCTGACGCGGTACGCCTCCGCGTACCGGATGCGGGCTTGTGCCATGGCGGCTTCCCAGCGGATGCGCTTCTGGCGTGCCGCTTCGGCCTCGTCCTGGCGTCTGCGTTCGGCGGCTTGGCCGCGAAGCGTGACCTCCTGTGCGATCTCGGCGAGCTGCTCTTCAAGGGGACGGCCGGGAGCGTCGGCCCATTCGCTCGCCCGGTGTGGCTGGCCGCCGCTGAGGATGAAGCGGAGGCGTTCGGACGGGGTGTAGTCGAAGCGGGGGATTCTGACCCAGGAGTTCTTCTTGGCGTCGGCGAGTTCCTTCTCGGTGGCGACGTGCTCGGTCCGGTCCTGTTCCTGGAGGACGAGAAACCCCACGGTCTGGCCCTGGGCGGTGATGGTGAAGTGGGGCTTTGCCCTGCGGCGGCGATGAGGTGGGGGTGCGAAGCCGGTCTGCCCGGCCGAGCAGGTGTGTCCGTCGGCCTTGGCAGCGGTGATCAGTGCCTGGATGAGTCGGAGAGCGCGTCCTTGGACGGGCTTGGTCAGGCCGAGCGGCTGGCGTTCGTTCTGCATGGCCCGGATAACGGCGTGGGGCCAAGTGAGCCGCGAGGGCACGGGGACGGGGTCGAGGACGGCAACTCGCCAGGCGGGGATGTCGATGAGCTTGATCTCGTACCCGTCGCGGCACCAGTTTCCGTACAGCTCCTTCGCCTCCGGAATCCGTCCGGATCTGCGTGCGGCGGCGACGCGGGACGGCCACTTCTCCAAGTCAGGACCGCTGCTGCTCTTGACGATCCTGCCGCCGGCCTCCGCGAGTTCTTGCAGAAGCTGCTCCGTGAACGTTACGCGAGGCTGTGATTGAAGGCTTGGCTTCCGCTGGGTGACCGACTTTTCCTGCGCTCGGGCGGACCGGGGGCGTGGAGCGGCGGCTTGGGTCTCCCGCGGGCGTGATCCGCGGGAGGGGTACCTGCCATGTGCCAGGTAGTGCTGGCCGGCGCTTGTCAGGGTGACGCTCCACTGCCCGCTCTTCCGGGAGACCGTTACCAGGCCCCGGTTGTGCAGTGCCTGGCAGGTGGTCTTGTAGGAGGTGGTGTTCCACACGTCGGCAGGGCACCCGGCTCCCACCCACTGCAACACCGAGAGCTGCCGCTCATTGACCCGCCGTTCCAATGGTCTGCCTTCGACTCGAAGTGGTACGACGGCGGCATGGTGCCAGTTCCTGCTCGTCGGCGACAGGCGCTTCAAGTCAATTCGCTCGAACGAGCAGGCGGACGTGGCTGCAAGCCGGTTGGGCGGAGAATAATAGGCAGGTGCTGTTCTGCGGCGGGGGTCTGACTCCTGAGATGTCGTCCGAAGCCTCAAGCACTATGCGAACCGGGAGGTTTTCCACCTGGTCAGACCTGTACAGTCGTAGCCTCCATTATTAGGGGCAGTCGTGAGACGTGGTCGGGCCGGCAGGCGAGGCCGGCGCCCGCCCCGCGCTGGCCACTGCCAGCCCCGCTCGCTCACCCGGGCGCCCCGGGCTGGTCCTTGGCCCACCACAGGAACGCGGCGGAGTGCTGCTGGTTGGCGAATCCCTCGCCGACGAGTTCGCGCAGGAGGCCGTTGCTCCAGAAGACGAGCCGGCCGAGCGTCCAGTTCACCGACTCCGGCGCCGGCAGATCCAGCCCGTAGACCATCCGCGCGATCTCGCGCTTGCCGCCCGCCTCCGTCGTGTACTTGAGGACGGACAGGAACCTGTCCGGCTCCATGACGCAGAGAACCTTTGTGAGGAGGGCTTCCTTGAAGCCCGTCATGGCGAACGATTGGGTGCCGTCGAGGAGTTGCTGCAGCCGGTCCTCGGGCGGTACGTCGTCGGGGCCGTAGAGAAGGTGCTCGATCGTCCGGCGGGTCGACTCCGCGGCATCGGCGTCACCCATGGAGTTCCAGGCGGCGTTGAACATGGACTGGTTGCCGGGGTGGGCTCCGACGTCGGAGTTGGCGAAGTCCTTGAGGGCCTTGGGGTCGCCGGTGCGCAGTCCCTCGCGCGAGAAGATCTGCTGGTATTTCTCCCAGTAGGCCGCCACCTCGGGGTCGAGGCCCGGTCTGGTGGCGAGGAACTGCGCCTTGAGCCGGTTCGCGCGTTCCAGTACGCCGGGCTCGACGTCCTCGGACTTCGGGAATCGGGCCTTGAGGTCACTGATGGAGCGGGAGGGCTGCTTCTTCGGGTCGGTCGGTTCCCCGTGCTCCCATGCGAAGCCGCACCGGTGCCGGACGCGCCGACGCCCGCCCTCCAGGTTCTGTACCACCTCGATGTCCTCGTCGTCGCTGCACAACGGGCACATGGCCAACCCCATGGTGATCCCCTCCGGCCGTCGTAAGGCGTCGCGTGCGACCGCCCGGCGTGGGCTCGGCCGCTCGTTCAGCCCGCGCGACGCCACCGGTAGTCGTTGCCCGCACCGTACCGGCACTGCATACGGGTTCCGGCACCGGTGTAGCCGTACGCTCCGGGATCACCGCACCACGAACCAGGATGCACCCCTCGCCCGGAGTCGCTGTCCCGGGCTTCGGGGGCGGCGGTCTCGGATCCATCGTCGTACCGGTCGGTCGCCGTGGCTTGGGACTCGAGTGCGCCCGTTGGGCAGCCGTCGTGGGGGCTCGCTATTTCCATGGTGACCAGCCAGCCCGGCTCGTCGAAGGTGCCGCTGGCCAACTCCGCGGTGCACACCGTCCACTCGTCGCGCTGCGGATCGCCGCCGTACGCGAACGTCAGTGGAAGTCCGGTTCCATGCTCCAGGACGCTGATCGCGCCGCCGCCCGACCTCTCCTCCATCACATCCCGCGCCTCGCCCCATGTGCTGCCTTCGAGGCCGGACAACGAGAACGCGTCGCGAAGCTCGCCTTCCGGCGGGTCGGATGAACTCCCCGCGGCCTCCGCCGACGACTGCGCGCTTTCCGCTCCGCTGATGGACACGATCGCCAGTGCCCCGAGAACGAGTAGGAGAACCGCAGCGAGCAGTGTCTGCAGCAGCGCACTGTCACGAAGTGAACCGAGGGCCCGGTGCGTCGGTACAGCCGACCACGGCTTGCCGTCCAGGCCAGCTCTGCCCGGTGCGGAGCCTTCTCCGGCATGGGCCTCAGGCTTATCACTGCCGACCGGATGGGCGCGGTGGAGCCGTCCGCGTTCCTGTTCGTTTTCCCGTTGCCGGTCCCGCTCCCGGTCTTCCGGAGTACGCCACCGTTGACCGATCCCGCCGGGCAGTTCCCTGCGCACGCTCGACGGTGGGTGCCCGGTCGTGCGTGCGTGTCTGCGCACCGCCGTAGCCGTGGTCTCGTCCTCGGACTGAGGCACTTCGCCACCGCACGCCTCACACACCCACGTATCCACCCGGAGCCCCCCTTGCCGTCCCGGCGCGGCTCATCTTCACACGCGCCGGTCGGCACCCGCCACGCCGGGCGGCGGGGGCGTACGGTCATAAGGCGTCAGGAGGAGCGGGGCAGAGCACGGGAACCCGCTGGACGACGTTGTTGGTGAACCCGTCCAGGTTCCAGGGCTGTTCCACCGTGGTTGCCGAGACCGTCTCGGCCGTCCTGTTGCTGGCCGTGCTGGCCTTCGCCGTAGTTCGGCCGCGAGGCTGGCCGGAAGCGGCGGGCGCCGTCCCTGCGGCGACCCTAAGCCATGGCGGTGGACCCCGTGACTTCGCACGAGGCATGGCAGCAGACGCATAGCCTGCTGCGGGTCGTGGTCTTCCTCGTTCTGATCCTCGTCCTGGACCAGCTCTGCGTCGACGAGGGCCTGTTCGAGGCGAATGGCACTACCGTTGCCCGCCGGTGCGGCTCCGGTGGAGCAGCGCGTTGACGATCTTCCGTTTCGCGTACCGGCCCTCGTGCGAGGCGCGGGTGCTGCACCACGAGCAAGGCAGGCACAGCCCGCAGTGTGCGGCGGTCAGGTCTAGCCGTGCGGTCGGAGCACCCCAAGGAGCTGGTAGAAGTCGTAGGCCAGGTAGAAGTGCCCATATGCCGCGATGCCCAGCAGGGCCGCGGGGAAGAGGGCGAGGCATCCGCCGTTGCGGTAAGGGCTACCTGAGCGGTCGGCCAGCCACTCCGCGCAGGTCAGGTACGTGAAGGCCGCGAGGACCACGGGCGCCAGCACCGCCACGGCGATGGCCAGTACGGAGGCGACGACCTTCACCACGACCGCCAGGCCGCTGGTGCCGGCCGAACCCGTTGCCGGCGGCAGGTCGAGCCAGGTGGTGAAGAAGAAGGAATCCGCCATGACGGCCGACAGTACGGATGTCACCACGACCGCGGGGTAGTCGCCTACGCCGCCCGGGGGCCGCCCGCCGTCGCTGGTGTGGGGCTGTGGCGCGTCCGCGTGCCGCTGCGGCCCGCTGGTGCGGTGCGCCACACCGCCGCGCAGGTGGTTCAAGAACCAGTCGTCGATGAAGAGGCCGATGACGGACACAATGAAACTGCTCTGCCCCAGCGTGGTGTTGCGGAACTTCCAGAAGATGTAGAAGCAGGCGAGGGCGAACAGGACTTTGATCGCGTTGCGCATGACTCCGGCTCTCGTGATGCGACCGGCCCGGTGGCCTGCCTGATCTGGACCTGCCGCCGTGGGCCCGCGCGGCTGACGGGGGAACGTGGGTACCGGCCAGTCAGCCCGCAGTGTCGCGAGGACGAACCGGCAGCCGGCCGGGCGGCGTCGACCCGGCCTGCTGCCGGTTCGTTTAGCCCCGGTCGAACTCGCCCTTCTCGACGAGGCCCACGACCACCGACTGGAACGTCCCCCACTGCTCGACGAGCCCGTTGCACATCGCGATGCCGCTCGACCCGAAGTACGTCAGCCCGTCGAAGAACATCTCGAAGCGGAAGTCCGGCCTGGCGTAGAGCGCCTCGCGCATCTGCGCCATCTGTCCGGCGTCCAGTCCCGGCAGCGCACCGGCGTAAGCGTCCATCTGGCCCGCCAACATCCTGTCGATCGCCGCCAGCACCTTCTCCACGTCCACACCGCCCGGCCGGTCAGCCTGCCTGGCCGCTTCGACGGCGAACGCCAGCACGTCGGGCGCATCGGCCGCAAGGGGGCTCTGCTTCACCAGCGGGCCGGTGGACCAGTCCCGTACTGCCGAGGAACGCTTGGACTTGCTTCCGAAGAACCCCACCATGATCTCCTTGGTTCCGTTCTGCTGTGAAAAGCCGTGAGCACGGGGTCGCGGCAGACGGCCGGTCCCGGAGGGCCGCTGCAGACGTCCGGTGGCCGGCCGCGGGCCTGTCAGCCGTCGATGATCTTGCGTGCGCGGTTTCCGCGCTCACCGGCCTCCCGGTACAGGCGCTTGAGCATGTCCAATTCCTGCTGGTTGAGCTTGCCGCCGAACTCCGCCTTGCGGAGCACCCGTTCGTATTCCTCAGCCGTGGCCACGGCCACCTCCCGTTCGCTTTCGGTGCCCTGTGGAGCGGGCGGAACAACGGCCGTCCCGGTCAGGACCGCCTGGGCCGGCCGCAGTACGGTCCGGCCTTCGTAGCTCTCACCGACGGGCGGCCATCCCCCGAACGGCCGCCCGTCGTACGGTCATCCTGCCGCCGCGGCACCGATCGCGCTGTCCCCATCGATGGGGACAGCGGTAGGCGGGGCCACGACGCCGGCCGCGTGAGTGGAGACTTCCACCCAGGTGGATTCCGTACCGTCCTCGACGACCGCGGAGGTTCCCGTCAGGGCCTTGCGCAGGGCGGCGGCCCGCGCCGGATCTCCCGGCAGCGTCACCAGGCTGACCAGGAGCGCGTCCGGCCGGGGTTCCACGCTGAGGATCAGGTCCTGCGGGGTCGGGCCCGTGCCCAGCGCGCAGGTGAGCAGGGAACGCAGCAGATCCGGCGGGGGCGGATGGCCGGCGTCCGACTGGATGGTGACCACGCAGCCCTCGGCACGTGCCGCACCCAGCAGTTCACGAGTGGAGCGGCCGAGCGCACCGGGCAGGTGCAGCTCGTCGCGGACAGCCAGATCCAGCATCCGCGCCCGGACCCGGATCTGCGACGCTTGCGGGGAGAACTCCCCGGAGGCGGTACGGCGCAGGAAGGAAAGGATCTCCTCGTCGAGGTCGGCCAGACGTCTGCGGTGCATCGCCTCGCGGGCCTGCCGAGCCGATTCCACAGCGGCCAAGGCCGCCCGCTCGGCATTGGCCCGCATCACCGCCGCGCCCAGCCGGGCCACGGTCTGCCCGATGGCCAGCCCCATGCCCACACCCAGCGCCGGGGCGAACAACGCCGGCACAGCCTTGGCCACGCTCTCGCCCCATGAGTGGGCGAACGGCGGCCCGGCCAGCAGCACCAGGACGACCCCCGCCTGTTCCAGTACCAGGGCCAGCAGGGCTTCCCAGGGCGGCCGGACGATCACCAGCACGGTCAGCAGCGGGGTGACCGCGCCGATCGGCCAGGAGGTGTCATCAGCGATGCCCGAAGTGGGGATCACAAGGAAGCCGCCGACCGCCCCGGCGACGGCGAAGGCGCTCGCGGCGGCGGCCGCGCGCCCCCCGATCGCCGTCCGGGCGCGCAACAGCAACGCCACCGTCACCGCGGCCAGCAGCACGTACCACACCATCAGCCAGCTCACCCGCGGGGAATGTACGGTGTGGATCGCGGCGACGACACCGGTGGCGAGCAGATAGGGGACACAGACGGCGGCCAGCGGCCGGCGGATGTCCCCGACCGCGGCGCGGATGCTCGTCATCCGGTCCGGGGTTTCTGCGGCGGCCCCGCGCAGTTCGTCCGTGCGCACCGCTCGCGCCCGGTCGCGCTGCCAGACCAGCCGTACGGTGGTGCCGTCGCCGGGGGAGCTGTGCACCTCCGCGGTGCCTGCCACGTCGGCCATCCGCCGCAGCACCGATCTGCGCAGTCCCACCGAGGACACCTGCACCCCGGCCGGGGAAAACCCCACGCCGTCGTCGGCGACGGAGAGCACGAAGCCGTGCTCGTCCCCGCGCAGCCGCACCTTCAGCGCCCGCGCCTCGGCGTGCCGGACCGCGTTGCGCACCGCCTCGGCCGCCGCCCCCAGGGCGGCCTCGGCCACCTCGACGGGCACCGGGACGGCACCCGACACCTCGACGCTCAGGGGCGGCCCGCCTCCGGCGGTGAGCCTGGTGAGCAGGGCCGCGAGGTCGGCGGCCTGCCCTGGTGCGGCAGGCACCCGCAGCAGCGCGTCCACGGCACTGCGGCATGTCTGCCTCACCTGCGTCGTGGCGATCCCTGGCATGCTGACCGCCCGCAGCGCGGAACTCACCTCGTCGTGCAGCAAGTCCTGGAAGCGGTGGTGCGCCTCCCGGCGGGCCTGCGCGCGTGCGGCCGTGGCGCCTGCCGTCAGTGCCTGTTCCTGGGCGGCGTCGGCACGGGCTGCGGCGGTGCGCAGCAGTGGGCCCAGCACCGCGGCCGCCACCGCGGCGGCCAGCACCGGCCAGGTGCCCTGCACCGCGGCAGCAGGACCGTCTATCGGCCAACTCGCCATGATCTGCGCGCCGATGGCCGCCAAGGACACCGGCCACGCGAGTCGGCGCGGTCCGAACCCGATCGCCACCAGCACGGTGGCGGCGGTGGGTTCGCAGCGCAGCCCGACGACGATCTGCGACGGCCGCTCGACCGCGAACACCGTCTGCGTGACGAGCGAGACACACACGGCCGCCCAGACATCGTGACGGCCCAGCCGGACGAGTGCGCCGCGCACCGTCAGGGTGGCCGCCAGCGCGGTGAACAGCACGGCGGTGGCGAGAACGGCGGGCGCGAGCCGTCCGCCCGATGACAGCAGCAGCATCGACCAGCTCACCGCGAACAGCGCCGTGACCGCCGCCATCGCGCGCTGAAGACCGGACCACACGCCGTGGCGGTAGGTTCCCGGCCTCGGCGCCTCGGGGTTCGGTGTCACCACCCCAGGGTGTCCGGCAGGTCGTCCGCCGGAGTCGGCGCGAGGTCGATGTGGCCGTCGGCCACGGCGCGCCACACCAGCTGGCGGTTGTCCTCCAGCAGCCCTTCGCCCGCGGCGGCGTACGCCTCGATGGCACGCTTGCGGTACGTGCGGACGGTGTCCTCGGTGATGTGTAGCATCCGCGCCACCTGACGGTGCGGCAGACCCCGGGCGATCAGCTCCAGGACGCGGCGCTCCTGACCGCTGAGGCGGACGGCACCGCGCGGATCGGTGACGATGGCGTGTGCGAGCCGACTGGACAGATAAGGCTCCCCGCCGTGCACAGCGCGGATGGCGTCCACCAGTCGCGCCTCCGGGTCCTCCTTCAGCACCAGACCCGCGGCCCCCGCGTCCAGCGCCCTGCGTACCGCGGCGGGCCGGTGCTCGGTGGTGAAGACCAGCACCCGCGCTCCGGCGGCCCGAAGGCGCCGGACGTTGTCGTCGACGGCCTTGCCGTCTCGCAGCCGCAGGTCGAGCAGGACCACCGAGGGCATGGCCGGGAAGACCCCCGGCAGTGCGCTGGGATGCGAGTCCGGTGGTGCGCCGGGCAAGGCGCCCGCCGATGCGCCGGCAGGCGAGTGCGGGTGCAGCCCTGCGAGGAGCGCGTCCACGTCGGGCGCCACATGTACCAGCTCGATGTCGGCGGTGTGCTCGGCGAAGTACGCCTGCAGGCCAAGCAGGACCACCGGGTGGTCGTCGACCGCCGCTACGGCGATCCTGGCCTCGCTGTGCCCGCCGCGCCCGGCATCCTCCTGGCGCCCGCTGCGTCCGCCGTTCCCTTGGTGTTCCGTGTCCCCGGACGCCGACATGGTCCCCCTCCGTCCGCTTCGCGGCCGAATGCTACCGGGCCGGACAGTGGAGGAGTAGGTCAACGACCGCGAACTCTGTCGGCTCCGGACCTTCCACGCAAAGGCCCACGGAGGCCCCACTGGCGCTTACCCCGCCGGCGTACTGGTTGTTCTGCCACGACGGGTGCGGGTCGGGATCTTCGTGCTGCAGTCGGGTTGGCCGCCTCTGCGAGGGCGGTGTTCCGTCGGCTGTGGGCCTGGACGGCTTGGTGCTGGCGGCGCCGGGCGGATCGGTGTGGGCCGTGGCCGTGGCCGCGCTGCGGTGCCGGAAGCGCCGTGACGCGGAGCAGCTACGGTGTCGCGTTGTTACCCTCCACGCCATGCATCATGCGGCGCGGGAGATGCGCTCTCCGATTCTGTCGATCCACCCGTACATACCGGCCATTGGGCAACACGAGGACGTGATCTGTTCCATGGCCTCGCGCGGCGACTGCGACCACAAGCTCGTCGCGCAAGTACGCACCGAGTTCAGCGACGGCACCATTCCTCACTGGCGGGTGTGCGGTGAGTGGCTGACCAGTCATCCGTCAGCCATCGCGCACATCAAGACGAAGGGCTTCCAAGAGCCTGCCAACCCTTGACGGGTCAGTGCCAGAGGTTAGCGATGACGACTACGCCGGCCGGTACACGGCCTGGTCCGGGTCCGGTCTCACGATCAGACCGTCCTTGGCGAGCTCGCGCAGATTGTGGCGGGCCTCCTTGCCCGCGGCTTCGTCATCCGCCGGCCGGTACCCGGCGACTCGCAGGGCCAGCACGGCACGTTCGGTGTCCCAGGTGCCACCCAGCGCCCGGATCAGCGCGGCGAGCGCCTGCTTGTGCGTCAGCGGCTTCTCTGTCATCTCATCCTCTCCTTCTGAAAACCGCCACAGCATGGCACATGACATACGGCGGCAGGGTTCGCGCGGAGTCCGGAGGCCACTGTGGAGGCACCACCCACACGGTGCGCGCGAGGAAGTGACCACTGCGCGGCAGCGATGGTTGGGCTCGATGGGGCTACGACTCGAACCGTGGTCAGCCGGCCGACGCCTGCTCGCTCTGGGCAGGGGCGGGATCCACCCCAACCGTCCCCTTCTCAGAACCGTTCCAGGCTTTCAGCGCCTCCCAGGCTCGCCCTCAACTGCCCCGCTCAAAAGGTCGATGATCCGGCATGATGACGTTCATGGCGGACGAAATGGACCTACGGGCGGCAGCGGCGGCATTCGACCGGAGCAGCGTGCCGGACAGCGGGACAGCCGCCGAGGACGAACGCAAGCAGGTGCTCTCTCAGTTCCCCCTGGAGGAGTGGCCGACACTGCCCCTGTCGCGCTACGCCCTGGGGCAGGCGGCCGAGTCCGGGAGCGGACCGACGTACTGCAGGCTGATGGAGTTCGGTACACCGAACCTGGGCAGCATCAAGGGCGGCAGCGCGGCGAAACACATCATGTACCACCACAACTCCGGCGAGTGGCGGGTGGCCGCGCCGCTGCGCGGGATGGAACCGCAGGAGGCGTGGGAGGAACTGCGCGGACAGTTCGTGCGGGCCTTCGACGCCGTGGCCGCGGGGGACTTCGAGGCCGTGGACGACCTGGAGGCGCTGCGGTTCGGGCCGACGCTGGTGACCAAGTCGCTGGCCACCTACTTCCCCGAGCACTTCCTGCCCATCTACGCCGGCGAGCACCTGCGCCGGTTCGTCGGCCTGCTGGGCGGCTCCTCGCAGCCCGACGCACCGGCCTGGCGCAACAATCGACGGCTGCTGGAACTCGTCCGCGCGAAGCCGGAGTTCGACGGCTGGAGCGGACAGGAAATCATGCACTTCCTGTACGCGAAGTTCGATCCCCGTCCGCAGCAGCGCGCCGTCTGGAAGATCGCCCCCGGTGAACGAGGACGGCTGTGGGAAGAGTGCCGTGACGGCGGGGTGATCCGCGTCGGGTGGGAGGACCTCGGCGACCTCGGCCAATACCAGAGCGATACCGAGCTGAAACAGGCGCTCGACGCGTACTGGCCGCGCAGCAGCGGGGGCAGCCTGACGCTCGCCCGGCGACTGCTGGCGTTCCGGGACCTGGAGGTGGGGGACCGGATCGTGGCCAACCGCGGGATGGACGAGGTTCTGGCCACCGGGACCGTCAGCGGAAGTTACCGCTTCGAGGCCGACCACTCCGAGTACCAGCACGTCGTCCCGGTGTCCTGGGACGTCTCCCACGCGCGGAAGCTGTCGAAGCCCCAGCACGGCTGGCGGTCCACGTTCGCCAAGGTGCAGCCGACGCTCTTCGCCAGGATCACCGCGGGCCTCGCGGATACGGGCGCGGAGTCGACGGAGTCGTACACCGGCGGCCCCGTCACGCTGCCCGAGGATGTCGCAGGCGTACTGGAGGCGCTGGAGCGCAAGGGGCAGGTGATCCTGCACGGACCTCCAGGCACCGGAAAGACCCGGCTCGCACTCGGCGCTGCCCTCGCCCTCGCCGGTCGGGCGGACGCGCTCAACTCCACGCCGGACCAGCGGGCCGCGGCCCAGGCCGAGACGCTGCGGGACGGCCGCATCCACATGGTGGCCTTCCATCCGTCCTACGGCTACGAGGACTTCGTGGAGGGCTTCAAGCCGGAGCTGAGCGCCACCGGCCCCGGGCTGACCCTGGCGCTCACCGACGGTGTGTTCCACACCCTGTGTGCCCAGGCCATCGCACGCCCGGACGAGACCTTCCTGCTGATCATCGACGAGATCAACCGGGGTGATCTGCCGCGCATCTTCGGCGAATTGGTCACCCTGCTCGAACTCGACAAGCGCGGCCTGCCCCTCGCGCTGTCTGTCAGCAGGCGCACCTTCTCGGTGCCGCCGAACGTGCGGATCATCGGGACCATGAACACGGCGGACCGCAGCATCAGCCATCTGGACGCCGCCGTACGCCGCCGCTTCGCCTTCCTCCCGGTCGGCCCTGACCCGGACGCCGTGTCCGGCATCGTCGGCCCCCTGGACCTGGCACAGTTCTTCGACTCCCTCAACACCCGCATCGCCCGTCACCTCGACGCCGACCACCAGATAGGGCACGCCTACCTGCTGCGCAACGGCGAGCCGATCGCCACCGAGGACGACCTGGCCGCCGTCTTCCACCACGAGGTGATCCCGCTCCTGGAGGACTACTGCCTCGGCCGCGCCGACCTGCTGCACCGCATCCTCGGCAGCCTCGTCGACGCGGACACCGGACGCCCCGCGCTGATGCCGCCGCAGGACCTCGCC
Organism: Streptomyces sp. SAS_272; assembly: GCF_052543235.1. NCBI lineage: Bacteria > Bacillati > Actinomycetota > Actinomycetes > Kitasatosporales > Streptomycetaceae > Streptomyces > Streptomyces sp. SAS_272. Next base: position 99,501 of record NZ_JBMNDR010000005.1, read on the forward strand.
GCCGCACTGGCGACCGAGTTCACCAGCGGCACGCCGGGCCCCGATGCCTGACCACACCGAGGTCCGGCTCGCGGAGTACGGATCCGCACTGCTGGGGGCCGACCAGCTCACACACCGGGACGTCGAGCGGCTGCGCGCCCTCCAGACGCGCGGCAGCCTCGGCCTGGACCAGGCCCCGTCCGGATGGCGGCTTAAGGCCGACGCGACCGTCGGCATCCTGGTGCTCGACCGCATCCGCCTGGTCATCGAGCCCAAGTTCGCCATCCCGGGCGAGCAGCTCATGCGCTGGCTCGCCTACGCCCTCGGCGCGCCGGCGCCGCTCCCGGCGACGGCACGGCGCTGGGCCACCGGCCCAGAAGGATACGCCGACCTTGTGGCGGCGGCCCTGCTGGAGCAGTGCGAGCAACTGGTCCGGGAAGGGCTGCGCCGGGACTACGTACGCCGCCAGAGCCTGCAACCGGTCCTGCGGGGACGCCTGGACATCGCGGCACAAGTGTTCCGGCGCTACGGGCAGCTCGATCAACTGCACGTCCGCACCTTCGACCGGGAGGCGGACATCGACGACAACCGCGTCCTGGGAACCGCGCTGCGGCTGGCCCGCACCCTGGCCACACAACCCGACCTGGCCCGCGACCTTCACACCATCGCCGAAGCTTTCCCGCAGGCCCCGACTCCCGACGCCGCCCTGCGCGCCCTGGACCGCACCCGGTACACACGCCTGAACGCCCGCTACCGCACCGCGCACACGTGGGCACGCCTGCTCCTGCGTGGCGGCGGTGTGACCGACATCCTCACCGACGGCGGCATGACGGCGGACGGCCTCCTGCTGGCCATGCCCGCCCTCTGGGAAGCCGTCGTCCGACGTCTGGCCACCGAGGCCGCCGCCCCGCACGGCGGGTACGCCGTCCCCAGCGGCGGTGCGACAGGCATCACCGTCCGGGGCGACCTCGGCAGCACCTCGACCTTCCGGCCCGACGTACTACTCAGCCTTCCGGGGCGTGCCCCGTCCGCGCGCACTCTGCTGCCGGTGGACGCCAAGTACAAGCGCTACGACCGCTATGGCGTCGGCGCCGGCGACGTCCACCAACTCCTCACCTACGGTGCCGGCTACACCCCGAGCGCCGACCCGCGTGCAGTGATCGTCCACCCGTGTTCCGGTGGCCGCTCCCACCGGACCCTCCAGGTCAGTGGACCGCGGGGTGCACTCGGAAGCATCCACGTCCTCGGTGTCGACACGCAAGCGTCCCCGCACCAGGCGGCTCTGTGGGTCAGGTCGGCACTGCCCTGGGCCGACCGGTGACCGCCGCCCGCCCACGTCGGCCGAGGCGCTGGGTCCCCCGTCGCTCACAGGCTGGGAGTGCCCGAGCACTTGAAGCGTTGCAAGCCCGCGAAGCGCACCGCGCTCGGGTTCAGCCTCCGTCCCACAGGCGGTACCACGTGACGACATCAGGGAGCTATGGCCAGTGGCGGCCCAACGAGGAGAGCCGCCTCGGTGATCGCCTGGCCGAGCTGGTGGACGGAGAGTTCGGCGCCGACACCCGGGATCGAGTGCGGACAGGCTTTGGCTCGAGGCCGTTGGTGAGGAGGCCGATGATGTCGGCGCCCGGGTCGCCGCTCTTGCGGCTGGCGACGCCTGATTGCGCCGCTCGCCTTCGTGTGCTGTTGTGCTCGGCCGGGATCAGGTTCGCCGTGTTGGGCGGAGGGGTTTGAGCATGTCCTGCGGTTTCTGAGCGGTAGCGAGACGGGAGGAGGGGCGGGCCCCCTCCGCTCAGGCTGCGGTCTCGTAGAGCCCACCGTCGAAGCCGTCCGTGTGATGGCGATGCAAGGCGCTTGGTAGAGCGGGTCACGAGGCGGTCTGTCATTGCCGGTCGCAAGTGGGTGGGGAGCCAACCCATTATCAGCCTTCTCCGCCCAGGTTGAGCACTGGTTCGGGCGAAGCCATCCGGCTGTGGTCGGGTCGAGCCGATGCGCCGGGATGGATGGGATGGTTGCGCGATGCCGTCCCGTACGGGGGTCTGACTCTTGAGATCTTTGACCGAAGTGTCCAGTCACAGGCATGTCGACCATCGTTGCGGGATGTTTTCTGCTGTCACCGAGCCACAGGGCGTGTCCCTATAGGGGCCTTGCCGAGTCCAGGCGCCATCACGGTTCAGACCGTCCGAGCAGGCCGGTGCCGTTCACCCAGCCAGCACGTCACACGTGGGAGGCGAACCATCATGACGACCCGACAGCGCAGCACCTCCTCGAGCACGGATCCTCCCGTTCGGCGCGAGGTTGTCCTGGGTGTGGACACGCACGGGGAGGTTCACGTCGCCGCCGTGGTCTCCCCGCTGGGGAAGGTCCTGGGCACAGAGTCCTTTCCGGCGACGGCGGCCGGCTACCGTCGGCTGCTCGTGTGGGCCCGCAAGCGGGGTACGGTGCGCCGGGCCGGTGTGGAGGGTACCGGCACCTTCGGCGCGGGCCTGTCCCGTTACCTGCTGGCCCAGCAGATCCAGGTGTTCGAAGTGAACCGGCCCGACCGGTCGGCCCGCCGTCTGCTCGGGAAGTCGGACCCGCTCGACGCTCAGGCCGCCGCGCGAGCCGTGCTCAGCGGTCGTGCCCGTGCCCGGGCCAAGTCCGGCGACGGTCCGGTGCACAGCGCCCGGATCTTCAAGCTCGCCAAGGACTCCGCGGTCAAGGCCCGTACCCAGGCGATCAACCAGCTCAAAGCCGTCCTGGTCATCGCCGAACCCGCACTGCGGGAACAACTGTCCAGCCTGGGCAACCGCGAGCTGTTCCGCACCTGCGCACGCCTCGGGCCAGGCGATGGTGAGGACGGCGAGGACGCGGTGGCCCAAGCCACCCACATGACCCTGAGCATGCTCGCCCAGCGCATCGAACAGCTCACCGGGCAGATCAATGAGCTGAACCAGCGCCTGACCCGGCTCGTCGAACACCATGCCCCACAGCTACTCGTACCGGTGGGCATCGGCCCGGACAGCGCCGTCACTCTCCTGATCACCATGGGAGACAACCCCGAGCGGCTGAGCACCGAGGCATCCTTTGCTGCCCTTTGCGGAGTCAGCCCCGTCGAGTATTCGTCGGGCCGGCGGAGCACGCGCCGGCTCAACTACGGCGGCGACCGGCAGGCGAACGCCGCCCTGCACCGCATCGTGTTCACCCGCCTGCGCCACGACCCGCGCACCCAGGCGTACTACGAACGCCGCACCCAGGAGGGCAAGACCCGCCGTGAGATCATCCGATGCCTCAAGCGGTATGCCGCCCGCGAGGTCTTTAACCTGGTCAGACCGGTTTCTCGCACCCCCGCGTTATAGGGGCGTCTGTGCGACGAGAAGCCCCGCGGGTGCGGCCCGGCGGGGCTTCTGAGTAGGTGGGTTTCAGTGTCTGCTGTGGGCACCGTTGCACTCGGGTTCTCCTCTCTCAAGCACCCGAAGCAAGAGCGCGGTTACGACAGGAGTCTTACGGCCAACGCGCAGCATCCGACCCCGGGAACTCTTCGCGACCCACCAGGTCGTAGCCTTCACTCCTGCAAAGCCGAACGCCTTTGGAGGCGTCTGCGGCACTGCCAGTACTCTCCGATGTTGCGTGGACCGCGTGCGGCGACTACCACGGCGTTGCCGGAGACGACGGTCGCAGGCCGTCACGCGTCACCGCCGAGGACTTTGCCCGCTTCATCTCACGGCCGCATCGCTCCGCTGGCCTGGAAGCGGGTGGCATCCCTGCATGTCGCCCGCTGCCGAACGCTGCCCGCTCGCGGGCCATGTTGCGCCTGCCTCTGGGCCCTCGGTTCTTCCGGATCTCGAAGTCCATTGCATCCCCTGAACTGGGGTGTTGCGACGACCACTAGAACTCAGGGCTCGGCGGGGCTTCTGTGCACAGAGGCTATGACGGAGTGCAGCGGCTGGCGTGGGCACCGTTGTACTCCGGCTCTCCGCTTTCGAGCACGCGGAGCAAGGACGCGGTAACGACACGCGTGCTACGTCCGATGCGTAGCACGCGGCACGGGAACTCCCCGCGACGCACCAGGTCGTAGCCCTTCGCCCGAGAGAACCCCAACGCCCTGGAGGCGTCTTCCACGCTCCCCGTTCCGTCCCAGGTGGCGCGGATGTGTGTAGGGCTGTAACGGGTGCTTTGCACCTCGTTGGTCTGTCCGTGCAATTCGAATTCTCCAGTTGCTAAGGCGGTGCGGCTTGCGCGCAGCCGATGGGGTTTGAAGCTGCTGAAATCGTGCCGCGCTGCGCGGCAGGGGCAGTGGATCACGGTGCCGACCCGGAAATTAATCAAGACAGCTAGTGACGTAATTGAGGTCACCCAGCCTTGTGCGCTGAGGTTGATGCCGATGAGCAGGCCACCCCGCAGCAGGTCAACTTCATTCCTGGGTGCACTCGGGATGCGATAGAAGCCAACCCCCTACGGCGCGGGGGAGGTGGGGATGCCGCTACGGGCTTCGCCGGACCTCGAGCACCCACGGCACCTGTTCCACACGAGCTCTGCGGCAGCCAGAGAGCTGGCAGCCGCGCGACACTTTGAATTGACAGCCGTCTTGGCGATTCCTCTCGACGTAGGTGCAGGTTGTGGCGGTGGACCATCAATGATCCGGGGAAATGCCGGTTTGGCTAACCGGTGATCCCGCGCTATGTTGCTTCGCTTCGAACGGTCAACGTGCCGGAGCGTGCCTGCGCGTGCGAGTGCGCGTGCGAACCATCACCATGCAAGCGATTTGGGCCATCAGGCCCATACCGGCCACGTCGGGCCAACAGCGAGAACGACGGAGCCCTGGGCTTCTTCCCGCTCAGTAAGATCACCGGCAGAGCGGGGCGGGAGGCGCACGGGGTGGGGAGAAGCGGTATGGCTACGGGGGGCCGGCGACCGTCGGCGGAGCGTGTGCGGCAGCGCCGGTCGGCCGCCGTGCGCAGGCGGGTGCACGAGAAGGCGCTGGTCGAGGTGCGCGGCTGTCTGCGGGACTGGGACGACGGCCGTGACGCGGCCCGCGAGGCCAAGGCCGTGGCCGAGACGATCATCGCGCCCGAGTACGAGGGCCGGGTGCTCATCGAGTTGTTGCAGAACGCGCACGACGCGCACCCGGCCAGAGCCACCGACGGACGCATCGAGATCCGGTTGGACGAGGACGAGGGTGAGCACGGCACCCTCTATGTGGCCAATCGCGGCAAGCCGTTCGGCGGCAAGAACTTCAAGGACCTGTGCAGCATCGCCCTTTCCAGCAAGCGTGCCGACGCCGGGATCGGCCACAAGGGCGTCGGTTTCAAGAGCGTGCTGCACCTGTGCGACGCGCCCGAGGTCTACAGCGTGGCCAGGGAGGGGTCCCGGCTCCTCGACGGGTTCACCTTCCGGTTTGCCCGGCTCGACGACTACGACGCGCTCGCCCGGGAGGTGGCGCCCGAACGCGAGGGTTTCGCCGACTACTTGAAGGAGAACCTGCTCACGCTGAAGGTGCCGGTCTTCCTGGAGGAGCCACCGAAGACCGTCCAAGGCTTCGCGCGCCGGGGCTTTGTCACCGTTATCCGTCTGCCGCTGAAGTCGGCCGACGCGCGCTCGGCCGCCGGGGCGCAGGTGCGGGAACTCATGGACGACACCGCCCCGTTCGAGCTGTTTCTCGACCGGCTGGAACGTGTCCGGCTGGAGTGGCGGGCCACGGGGGAGACCCGGCGCAGGACGTACGACCGTCAGGTGGAGGTGCTGCACCACGCCCGTGGCCTGAAGGTGCAGCAAATCACCTTGCGTCGGCGGATGCGTCTGATCGTCATCTGCGGGAAGGCCGACCCGGACCGCGCCCGGGAGGCGCTCGCCGCGTCGATCGAGAAGAGCGGGATGCGACGCGATTGGATGGCCTGGGAGAAGAAGGCCGAGGTACGGGTCGCCGTACCGGTCGCCGATCCCCTACGGGAGGGGCGGCTCTACGCCTTCCTGCCGATGGGCGAGCAGATCCCGGCGCCCGTGCGCGGCTATGTCCACGCACCGTTCTTCGCGGAGATGAACCGTCGTTCGTTCAACGAGGCGGTGCCGTGGAACGGCCTGCTGCTCGACACCGTGGCTGAGGTGTGCGCCCGCGCGGTGCTCACCGCGGCGGACGGGCGGGCATCGATTCCGCCTGGCGCGCTCGTCGACCTGATGTGCTGGCAGCCCAAGGCACTGGCGCGGCTGACGTCTGCCTTCCAACGGCTAGACATTGGCATCGCCCACGTGCCGTTCATCCCGGTGATCGGAACGACACCCGAGACTCGCACCTCCCTGCACCGTGCACTTCTGTGGGAAGCGAAGGACGGCTCCACGGTCTTCACCCCGCAGGCGGTCGCCGCCACGGGGGTCACGGATCTCCTCGATCCGCATCTGCACCCCATCCGGTTGCGGCGGCTGGCGTCCCTGGCCAGGAGCGCGGGCACGCGCCTCGAACCCCCCACAGAACGCCTCGCATCGTGGGCGGAGGGACTCGCCAAGACCGCCGTATGCGACCCCTTCGATCCCGGATGGTGGGCGGACTTCTACTACGACCTCTCCCAGGCGTTCCCCGACGGCTCGGCCCTCACTGGCAAGCGGATCGTCATTACTTCCAGGTCGACGACGGCACCGGCCGGCGCGGATGGCGTCTTCTTCGACCGCGACACTCCGCAGGGCGGCTCCCTGCCAGCCCTGCCCGACGGCCTGTCCGACCGCCTGCACTTCGTGCACGAGGGCATCGCCTGGTCCGGCACGGGCCGCAAGCGCAGAGCCCAGGGCCGCAAGTGGCTCAGGACCGCGAACCTCGTCCACGACTACGGCGCCGACCGGGTGCTCGCGGTCGTCGCAGCCGCACTGAGCGCGGACAGCGAGGACAACGGCGTACGTCTGGCCTGCCTCCGCTACGCCTGCGCGGTCTCGCACGCTCTGGAGGCGGAGGGCCGCAGGGCTCCCTTCCTGGTGAATCTCTGCGTACCGACCCGGGCTGGCTGGATCGACGCGAGCCGCGCCATGTTCGGGCCGGGCTGGCCCGGAGAGCACTCCTCCGTCGACGACACCCTGACCCGATTCCTGGAGCGCGTCCGGGAACTGTCTCCTGTGCTCACCCAGACGGAAGGACGGCTCCTCGCCCGCCCCGGCGAGCTGTGCGGCGACGCGATCCCCGTGGAGGCCATGCGGCGCTTCCTCGAACGGCACCACGTCGCTCATGGCCTCCGTCCCCGGCACGAGACATTCCGCACCGGGGTCAGGGGAGACGCCCTCAACCGGCCCTCCCGTTTCTGGGCCCCGGGCCGGCCGGATCTGCTGCCTCAGTGGCGGACGAGCGCCGAGCGCTGGCGGAACCGGCGTAGGGTCGGCTACATCAGCGTGGAGTACCACTCACGCTCCCGTGCCGCGGCCATGCTGCCCGGTCAGGACGACTACGCTGCCTTCTCCGAGGAGGGCCGCAGACTCTACGCGGAGCTCATCGTGCACGGCCTCGCCTTCGCCTGGGCCGACTCCGCACTGGAGATGCAGTTCGTACGCCACAGCGATCCCACCGGGACGCCCTGGCCCACTCCGCTGTCCGCCTTCCTCACCCACGCACCGTGGATCCCGCAGACGGCTGCCCCGAGCGCCACCTCGGAGGGGACCGTGTTCGCCACCGCCGGCACGGCCTGGTGGTGGCACGGCACGCAGCCCCCGCCGCAGTTCCTCGGCGTGGTGCCGGCTTCCTTGCGCAGCAGGCGGTCCGCCAAGCTCGTGGCACGGCTCGGCCTGCTCGGCATCCGCTCCTGGGACGATCCCGGCGCCGCGCTCGACCGGCTCCGCCACCTGCCGGACCTGGTGCAGGCCAACGCCCACCTCAGGGAAGGAAGACTCGCGCACGAGATCGGACGGGAGTACGAGAAGGCGTGGGCGCAGCTGCTGCCGGCGGAGGGCGGGACGCGCACCGCCGACAGCGGGCAGCCCGCGGCGCCGCGCCGGCTGCTGGTGACCCGCGCTGGTGCCCTCGCCTCGCTGGACCCGGCGGAGACGGACGAGACGGTCTTCGTCCCGGATCCTGACGGGGCCCAGAACCGAGCCCTTCTGGACCGGGTCCTCGTGCCCGTGATCCCGGTACGGGACAGGGCACTGGGCGGCCGGGTCCACGCCTTCCTCCAACGGAGGACGACGTTCGATGTCCAGCGGTGCGGCGAGGCCGCGCACGACATCCAGGCCGACGGATTGCCCGTCCGTGATGCACCGCACGTGCCGTTGACGGAGTACGCGGGATCCTGGCTGCTCACCCTGGTCGCGGCCCTGGTGGAGTTCGACGAGGAACGAGCGTCCCGTCCGGAGCCCGTGGCTGCGGCCGACGTGGCCGGCCTACTGCATCGCTGCGACGTGACCGTGGCCGGCGAGGCCGTCCTCTGGATCGCCGGCCACCGCCTCACCGAGCACGGAGCGGACCGAGCCCTGCTGCACCCGCACCCAGACCGGCCCCGTGTGGTCGTCGTGCACAGCGAGCCGCGTACCGGCTGGCGAGTGCTCCGCACCGCCGCCCCCGCCGTGGCTGCCCTCATCGGCGCGCCCTACCTCGCAGACCTGCTGTGGAAGGCGCTAACCAAACTGGAGGAACGCGGCCTGAAGACCGACCACGTCCCGGAGGAGGATCTCACGGACGTCCTGGACCTGCGGCCGCACCAACTGCACGCCGTCCTCGCCGAGCGGGCGTCACAGCGTTCCGGCAGCGCGCGGCTGGTCCCCCTCCTCGCCTGCCTTGATCTCGACCTCGCGGAGCAACTGCGGCAACGCGCCGAGGACTTCTCCGACCGCGCCGCCCTCCTCACCTGGCTCACCGACCGGATCGGCGCACCGAACGCGGAACAGCTCATGCGGTTGCTGGAGGACGACGACCGGGAACGGCAACTGAGCGCCATATCCGTGCCCCTGGCCGACGCCAACCGCGCATGGCGCGCCCTCGGCCTCCCGGAGATCGACAACAGGGACCGGCATGAACGGCATTTCGCGGCATGGCTTCAGCGGAACCGTCCCGCGCTCGCCGAGCGGATCAGGGACGCCTATAGGGACGTCCACCGGTCCGGACGGTCCCGGGCCGGGTACGTGAAGCTGCGCGACCTCTCCCTACTCGCGCCGGACCCGGCCTGGCACACGACGCTGTGGCATCTCTCCGACGAACTCCTCCAAGCCCACGCGGACGCCTGGCTGTTGAAACAGCTTCCCGCACCCTCGTCGACGTCACGCCCGCTGAGGCCACTGGCCGAGGTACGCGAGGCATCCAGCACAGCGGTGCACAAGCAGGTACCGCGGCTGCGGCAACTGATCGAGGAATGGGAGCGCCTCCATCCCGCAAGTCGCCCCACGGTGCTGCCCCCGGCCCAGGACGTCCTGCGGGAACTGGACGGCGACGGCCTGCTGGACTTCGAAGTCTTGTCCGTGAAGGCGTTGATCGCCTGGCTTAGGGCTCGCGGCCACTGGCCCCAAGACATGCCTCTGTCGGACCGGCGCGCGGACCTCGGACTGGCCGCGACACGTCCCCCGGAGCCCGCGGGGAACACGGGCGGAGCCACGGGCGGAGGCCGAACCGGAGGGTCCGCACCCGGCCCCCATGTAGTGCTGAACGGCAGGCCCGTGTCGGCCCTGCCCGACGACCTGGCGGCGCTCGCCCGCGAGGTGGCCGCAGACCTCACGCCTGAGCAGCGGGCCACCTCGGCCACGTCCGCCACGGCGCTCGCGCCCCGTATTCCGCAGCCACGCACCTCGTCGTCGTCCGGTGCAAGGTCGCACAGCGGTTCGTACCAGGTCCCCGCGAGCGACCAGGACCGGACATTGGCCGTGGGCCTTGCGGGGGAGGCGGCGGTGGGCGCGTGGCTGCAAGAGCAGTTTGGGGTCGAACCACAGGACTCATGGAAGTCCGGTCTGCGAGTCCACGGGCTCGCCGGCGCGCAGCCGGGAGACGACCGGCTCGGATACGACTTCCTCATCCACGACGGCGACGCGACCTACCTCTACGAGGTCAAGGCATCCACCGGCGACAGTGGCGAGATTATCCTCGGCGAGTCCGAGGTTCGACGCGCTTCTCGCCTGAAGTCGGACGAGACGTACTTCATCGTGTACGTCTCTCACGTCCTCGACCGCGACCGTCGCAACATCACCGTCCTGCCCAACCCATTCGGCGCCCCCAACCTCGCTGGCTACGAACTGGTCAGCACCCAGCTGAGGCTCCGATTCAACCATGGCTGAATCAACAAGTTCGTGCCCGGCTGACTGTGGGACGACGGAGGTGGCTCGCTCCACCCAGGCATGCCCGCCCTCGGTCCATATTGCCGCCGAGTTCCTCGAACACGCCCCTGACGTGGTGCTCACGATTCCTCGATGGCCCAGTGCCCGCGAACGCGTTCCGCAAGGTCAGCAGCGTTCGCCTGGTGCACCGTCAGACTCGTGATCGCGTAGACGCGTTCGGGCACACACCGGCAGGTTCAGGCCAGCCGCGAGAACGACGGAGCCCTTGGTGCGAATGCGAGGCTGGACATGCCCTTTCGTATGCCTGGGTCACGCATCGGGAGCGCCGTCGGCCTGTTGATTCCTGCGTCGTCGTCGTGGCGTTCGTTTGGGTTTCGGGATGTGACTGGGACGGGAGACGATGATCACATCGGTGATGTCGGGAAGCTTCAGGAGAGCGTTGCGGGTCGTGTCGTGTTCCTGGACGGAGGAGGACTCGTCGTATATGAAGACGGTCATCTGCCGGTAGGACGAGTTTCCGGCAAGGTAGCCGATGTAGTCATCGTAGATCTCCTTCTCGAAGGTCTTGAAATCGGCGGCCTTGCGCGCGTATTTGACCTCGATGAGCAGAGCGAGCGAAGGGATGCCGAAATCCGCGCGGTAGGTGCTGTGGCCGAGCCGCCGGAGGGTTTCTTCCTCGACGAGGTCGTCGAATACGGGCCGGAGCATGAGCCAGAGGATGTTCTGGATCTCGCGTTCCGAGGTGATGGGCCACCTGATGGGGTTGTCGAGGTCGTCACCGTCGTAGCGCCATTGCCGCATCGCAGCCTCGAAACGGCTCAGGAGAACGCCTACATGGGTGCGGCTCAGGAGAGTCTCGTCGATGCTGGCGGTGACTATCTGGGCGGTTGCCTCAAGGAGTAGCGCTGCCCGAGGCGCGGTTGGCTGCCCTGTATCGGTCAGGAGGATGTCGCTGAGCAGCCGGGACTGCAGTCGCCGCAACTCGTCCTGGTCCGTGAGCGGTACGTCTCTGGCTGAGACGGTCAGCCAGTGAATACAGGCGGCTTCTACCGGATCGCGGATGCTGCGGGCGTCCACCGCAACGGCGGTTGTGGTGCCGAGGATGCGCCGGGCGTGTTCCTGGAAAAGGCTCAGGAGGATGTTGGCAGGGCGCAGCTTCGGGTCTTGGAGGACCTCGGCCAGCCATGTGCGGGCTTGCGGAGTGTCATCCTGCATTGTGTTGACGGCGAGCGCGAGTCCGATGATTTGTCCGGGGTCGTTGACGAAGGTGACCCCGTCGTCCTGGAAGGGGTTCTTCCGCATGAGGGCAGGCAGGCTGGCGGTCAGGTGTTTCCGGGCGGCGGACTGGGAGGCGGCTGTTGAGGAGAACCCGGCGAGGCCGTAGCCGAGGACGGCCAGGCCGTGAGAGTGGGCGAAGCGGTGCTCGTTGTCGGCGAGCCATGCCGGCGCCAGGGGGTTGACGTCCCAGTCGAAGCTGAGGCGTCGTCGGCTCAGGATGTGATAGGCGAGCAGGCCGTCGAGGTTGCCGGGCGCGTTCGCGCGTCGGATGCATTCCTCCAGGCGGGCGGTCTGCGCGGCCAGCAGGTGTCCGGTGGGTGTGGCTCTTCCGGGTTCTTCGGTCACAGGAACCACCGGCTGGAGCGCAGCTTGGTGGCGACCGCGTCGGCGTTCCAGTTCCGCACGTGGCGCAGCTGTCCGAGCAACTCGGCGATCAGGTCTGAGTACAAGATCGTCACAGGAATGCGTGACGGGTACATGCTCCGCCAGGACATCGCTGTGAACCGAAACGCCTGCCGTCCCAGGTATTCGATGTCAGTGAAGGTCGAATGGCGGTGGAGCTTGAGCAGAAGCGGCTTGGGGGCACCGTGCAGAGCGCTCTTGAGATCCATGGGCCCGCTGACAGCCACGAGCAGCTCACGCTGGCCGATGGGTACGGCATGGCCACGCTCCGGCACATAGTGCCCCTTGGCCCGGCCGCTGGCCCCCCGGTTCACTCCCGCGCTGGCCCGGTCGAACATGACCCAGTCGTGGTCGGTGCTCACGTGCACGAACGCGAACTCGACCCTGGCGTACGTCCGGGTAAGGCGCTCGACCAGCTCCTTGACCGCAGCGGCCTCAATGTCTTTGAGCGGTTTGAACACATGGAAGATAAGGCGCAGTTCGTCGCCCTTCTGCCAGGCGTTGCGGATCTTGATCGCGTCGATGCATTCTGTCAGGGAGCGCAGGAGTTCCCGGGGGTAGTCGTCGTAGTCGGCCTCCCGGGACGTGTTGGAGAGAAGGTAGTTGCCGTCTGCGCTGAACACGGTGGTGATGCCCACTACTCGTTCCGGCGCGGTGAGCCGGCTCTCTTTGACGTGCGCGCTTCCGATGCCGATGACCAATTCGTGGGTGAGTGAGCGTGGAGCGGCGATCACGAAGGGGATTCCGCCCAGCTTGGCGTAACAGGCCAGGGCAATGCTGTTGAGCGGGTAGGCGAGCTTACTCAGTCGGACCGTTTCGATTCTCACGTCCTGGACGGGGACGCCCTGTCCCATGAAGGCTGATTTCGCCACAAGGTACGGGCTGTTGTCGCCCGTGAGATGAGCCTGATCCTCGCTGGTGATGACGATGGCCAGGTCGATGTCCCCGCTGAGCAGTGCCCTCCGGCACGCCTCGCGGTAAGCGTTGGCATCGGTCGTGGCCCCGTCGAAGGGGTGCAGGGAGACGTCACAGCCGGACAGGTGATACTTGCGGATGAACCCGAGGCCGAACGTCCTTTCTCCTTGGATCCCGTGGAGGAACTTGAAAAGGAAGTTCTCGACGACACCTTTGTGCGCGCGGGGTGTGATGACGGCGATCCTCGGTTTCTTCTTCGCGAAGAATTCCACGTCGAACGGGCCGTATTCGTCCAGGCCGCGGTCGGGTGACCGGCTCGTCTTGTCTCCGGCCTGGTCGAACTGGAACGTCGGGGACTGGTAGTAAGTCCCGCTCACTTTCCTGCCGCTGCTCGACCCGACTGGCGGCTCGATGACCACGGACAAGTCACCGGCCACCTGTAGTTGGCCGAGTCGCTGCAAGCGGCCGGCAATGCTGACCGCACCCTCGTAGCGGCCGAAGGCCCCGAGCAAATCGAACGTCTTCTGGTCCAGTTCCTTGAGAATCCTGGCGCTGTCGGCTCCGGCCAGGGCACGGACCACGTCGTCGAAGGTCTCCCGTCGGCTCTCCAGCCACGCGTTGCTGGCAGAGATTCGGGTCACCCCGGGGGCATCGCGCAGTACCAGGTCGGTGCCGTCGACGTGGTCGACAGCACCGAGCGCCTGCCGGGCGGCGTGGTGATCCATGCGCGGGTCGGGTGTGCTCGCCGCGTCCTCGCTCAGCACGTAGCGCCCGCGCACGTCGAGGCCCTGGTGGATCAACTCGTCCACCGTCATGTCGATCTCGTAGCGGCTCTTCACCCCGACGATCACACCAGGGTGGTTCGAGGGACCGATGGTCCTGCTGTCCAGCCGGTATTCCGGATAGACGTGGAGCCTTCCGAGGGCCTCCTGACGCCGGCCGCGGACCGAAGGCTCAAGCAGATCCCTGCCCGCCAGGCGAGAGACGAACACCGGTGGGCTGAGCCGACGCACCTTGTACCCCCAGCCCAGCACCGACCGGAGCAACGCCTCCTGGACGAGACGCATGGTGAGGGACCGGTGATCGCGTGTCCGGAACGTTGTAGGCGTGCCGTAGACGTCGGTGTCGGCCTGCACGGGAATGCAGGCGATGCTTGTTCGTGTCTTGGCGACCACGTGGCTGTCGCCAAGCTTGGCTCGGAGGTCAGCGAGTTGCTCGGGTGACTCGAATTCGATCAGCCCACCCTTGAACTCGTCCGCCGAAAAGCGGACCGGCAGGAAGTTAAAAGCCAGCACCGGCGGATTCATTCTGCCCCCTTGCGTCCAAGCCCCATTCCCTCCCCGGCATCGAGGCGGTTACACGTCACGGCACCCCGTCACCAAGGTGCCCTTCACGCTCAGAGCATTGTGGCACCGGGGTATGACAACGGGCGGGGAAGAGCCGCTTGACCGGATCAATCAAGTGATGCCGGTCAGCCGTAATCGCCACAACCGGAGCTCTCCTTGAGTTCTCCGTGTGCCCGCGGGCCGCGCTCCTGCCCTTGGCGGACCGCCACCTCATCCTGCGAGCGATACGGAACGATCCGTGTTGGGTGAACCCTCCCCGAACCTGCGCTCGGCGGCATACGCTGGCCAGCCAGTGCCGCCGTGATCACCGGGAGCTCTGGGAGGCGCGGCGGGAGGAAGGACAGCAGGACCGGGGCAGGCCGCCCGCCTGTACGCAAGCACCGGGCACTGTACCGACGCCGTCTGGGAGCGCGTGCTGTGGCCGGGCAGGGCCGCGTCGCCCGGCAGGGGGAGGGCCATGAACCGCTGGGTCGGCATCGTGTCGCTGCGCGAGACCGCGCCGCCGACACCCGTGCACCGCATCGCGCTCGCCATCGACGCCGCGCGGAACCGGACGTCGTACCAACTGGCCGGCCGGACGGTGCCGTATGCGCGGATGCGGTCGGCGCTGCGCACGCTCGGTCAGGAGCACGCGCGCCACCATGAGTGGGGGCGGTACGAGTACTGCGTCGACCTGGCCGGCGACTTCTTCGACGGCGGCCACCCCCCGACCGGCCTGCCTTCCTGGCTCACCAACAAACTCCAGAACCTCCTGGACGGCAGGTCCGGCACACCGCCGACGGGCGGGCGGAGGGCGCAGGCGGCCCCTCGGCGGGCTGTCTCGCGTCCCGTCCACCAGCGCCCGGCGTCCACCCGCCGGGGCCGGAACACACCCCCCGAAGCCGCACGCCCAGCCCGGCTGGCGCGGTCGGCCCTGCCCGCGACCGGACAGCTTCCGTCGCCCGAGCCGGTCCGGCCCTACTCCCGCGCCGAACGGCGGCTCGACGTCCACGACGTCACGTACCCGGCGCTTTGCGAGCCACCCGTGTCGCTGGTGGGCACGTACGGGCAAGAGGTCCGCGAGGTCGTGGGGAAGGCCATGCGCGGATGGGACGCCAGCCCCGAGGTCACCGCCTGGCTCGGCCTGGCCGTCGAACACCGCAGTCACCTCTACGAGAGCCACCACGCCGCCCAGGTCACACCGCACGTGCTCGGCCTGCTCGACCGGCTCGGCGCCACCGCGCTCGACGTGATCCTGCTCGACGCTTACGCGCGATGGGCGACCCCTTGGAAGGCGGGCGAACAGTCGAGCGAACACGCCCGGCGACGCGCCGCCGCCGACCTCGCGCTCGGCGCGTGGGTTACCAAGCAGGGGTTGGTGCGCATGGGCGCGGGGGAGGCGCAACAGCCCGCCAGGTCCGTCTTCGAAGGAGTGGCCCGGCAGATCCTCGGCGTGCTCAGCCTGTGTGGCGAGCACGAGATCGCCCGGAGGCTGGTCGTCTCCGTGTGGCCCGACCTCGACCGCCCGTCCGCGGAGACGGGAGCCGATCCTGTCACTCTGGCGCATACGGCCTTCCACAAGGAAGGACTGACCTACGACTACGACGAGGAGGGCCCGGACCACCGCAAGGTCTTCCGCGCCGCCGTCCGCACCGGAACCGGCCGCACGGCGGAAGGCACCGGCCAGTCCAAGAAGGCGGCACGGGCGGCGGCGGCACGAGCCCTGCTCGACGCATACCCGCAGGTGGCCGCAGCGGCGGGTGCCGAGCGGAAGGCGGCACCCGCGACCCTGCCGGCCGCGTCGCCGCTGCCGTACGCGCAGCCGGGCAATCGGCACCGGGACGCGGTGAGCGGCCTAGCGGCCATGTTCGAGCTCGGCCATCGCGCGGACGGGCTCCTCGCCCAAGCCCTCACCCATGTCTCCTGGGTCCACGAGAACCAGGCAGCGGCGACCGCTGCCCGCCAGCGCGACAACCACCTGCTCGCCCACCACGGCTCGCACGTGGTGAACCACCTCGCCGCCCACGTTCGCGTCCGCCAGGCCCTCGCGCACAGCCTCACCCCCGACGAGGACGAGGCGCGCATCCTCACCGCCTCTGACGACGACACCGCCCGGCTCGGTGCGACCCTCCAGCTCGCGGAAGGGCTGCTGACGAGCCGTGGTGAGAGCGGACAGGGCCGCACAGCGGTGTCGGACGCCGCCCAGGCGGTCGTCGCCGCGGCCTGGCGCGTCCACGGGCCTCGGCTGCTTGGGCGCCGGCCCGCCGTCCTCGACGACTGGCTCTCCGGCCTGGAGCACCAGCACGACCCGGTGACCGTCCTCGCCGCCATGGCCACCATGTACGGCATCGAACACGAGTACACGTACGACGTCTCAGGGCCGGACCACCTGAAGAGCTTCACCGCCACGATCGGGCTGCGGGATGCTCGGGGCCGGGTCCACCGGTGGACCGAACCTCTGCCCGGAACCCCCGGAAAGCCGGAGGCGAAGAAGGCGACCGCCGAGGCCGTCCTCGACATCCTCGCCACCCCCGTCAACGGCGTCGTCGACGATCTCCCCGCCCCGGAACGGGGCCTGCTCGTCTTCCTCCTGCGCGCCCAGCTCGATGGCCTAGGCCGGCCGACGGAACGGCAACGCGCACGCATGCTCGCCCGCGGCGACCTCGGCACCGACCTCCTCACCACCGGCGACACCGAGGCGTTTCTTGCCTGGGCAGAACGCGTCTGCCCCCTGCTCGGGCCGGACGGCACGGCCGTACCGGACGCGTTGCGCGAGCTGTACCGGAAGGTCCTCGACGACACGCGCATCGGGCCCGGCTCGCTCCTGCGCCGCATGGCCGCCAGCCCCGGACCCGACGCCGCGAGCGTGGTCCGGCGAAACGCGACGGACGCCGTACGGCGAGCCCTGAGCAGCGGGCCGCAGGCCGCCTCGGTCCGAGACATCGTGCAGGACTGGTGGCGCGACCAGGCCCCGGCCACCGGCGTCACGGTCCGCGACGACATGCGTCAGGACGTCTTCCGCCCGCTTCTCGTCCACCTCGGCGCGCTGGACGAGACCCTGACGTGGTGCGGCGAAGCCGCCGAGGCAGCCGGCACCCGCATCGACGTCGAGCTGACGGTTCAGGACGGCACCCTGCACGTCTGGCTCGGCCTCGACAAGGTGGACATCCGGGCAGCCTGCGACGATTTCGCCCGCCTGCTGTCCCACACCCTTCCGTTCACCGACTGCCTGGTCGGTGACGACCATGTACTGCTGCGCCTGCACGGCGATCTCGAGACGGCTTCCCTCCATCCCCTGGCCACAGCGGGTATGGATGCCTACGTCTCCGTGCCGCTTGATCGGCGGAGGCTCACCAGGGAAGTCACCGACGGGCCAATAGGAGCACAGGACGTGCAGCCGTACTCGTGAGCCCGGCCACCGGCCCCAACTGCCCCGTCGCCACCGCTCAGAGGACGGTCCTTGACCCCGGTTCCAGTCGGCCGCTGGCCCAGGGGTAGGACGCCCATCCCTGGACGAGGATCGGGTTGAGGGAGTTCTCGTGCCCGTTCAGGCATTCGTTGAGCGCCCAGGTGGAGCGCTCGGGGTCGGCCGCCCGTTCCAGGAGCAGAGAGCTGGGTGTGGTGTCGGTGAGGGTCACCAGGCGTTCGACTTCGTGGGCTGCGACGACCGTGGTCGGGATGTCGGCGGTGGGTAGGTCGAGGTGGGGCAGGTTGGCGTTGGCGACGGGGAACGGTTCAAGGGTGACGATCAGTGCCTGCCGTGGACGGTCGGTCGGAATTTCGGCGAATGCCGGATGGCGCTGGTCGATCTGGCCCGAGGTGGCGTTGACCTGGCGGAAGGCGCGGGCGAGTTTGCTGTCGGTCTCGGCGACGCCAAGTTCCAGGCCGAGGCGGGCGTTCTCGGTCGGCATCATGGACTTGACCTCCACGAGCAGCACCAGGTTGTCGAAGACGACGAACCAGTCGACGCTTTGCAGTTCGTTCCGCTTGACCCGGTACGTGATCTCCGAGATGACATCGGCGTCCGGCATCAGGCGGAGCTGGCGGCCGACGTACTCCTCGAAGAGGTAGCCGGTCTCCTGCAGGAAGTCGGGTCCGAAGTGCTCGCGTCCTGTGTGGTATATGCCGGCTGGCGTCGCTTTGCGCCAGACCAGCTGAGGTGAGGGGCACAGCAGGCCGGGTCCGAAGCCGGTGACCGCGGGCCGGCCGAGCAGCGGGTTGTAGGTGAAGCGGCGCAGCTGGGCCGCTTTGCCGCCAGCCACCTTCGCCAGGTTCTGCGTGGTTCGCTTCTCGGCTGCTTTGAGGGAGGCCACGTCGGTGGCGAAGTGGCGTTCGACGACGCGCAGCACCGTGTCCCGGCTCACGGCGCGGTTGAACTTGTCCCCATCGGGGCCGTCGTAGAACGCGGGATCGAAACGCCCGGCGTTCAACAGCGCACATCCCCACAGCAGCTGAGCGGTGCCGACGTAGTCGGGCAGCGGGCAGCCGAAGACTTCGGTGTCCCAGCCGGGGACTATGCAGCGGGGTTGCCGGCGTGCGGGGAACGGTGTGTGCAGGTACAGCGCGGCGGTACGGGCGAGAGTGGCGAACTCCGGGGTCTGGAAGGCCATCTGCTCGCCGCCCAGACGCATCATGAAGTCCCTCAGGCGGATCGGATCCTCGTCGGTACCGTGCAAGGTCGGTTCCTTCAAGCTGGAATACGCCGCGAGGATCTCCAGCAGGTCACGCTCGGTGGCTTCGGCCCTTTGGTGCTCGGTGCCGTATGCCAGGCAGACGCGGGCCGCATCAGCCAGAGCCCAGGGCGTGTACTTCAGAAAGGGGCTTTCCAGCCAGGGCTGTGGCCGCTCGAGCGTGCTGTAGCGAGCCGCCGCTGCAGCGATCAGGGGAAGCAGCGAGCTGGGACGATGACGCCGGATGCGCTGACGGTATTCGTCCTCCGTCACCAGCCGGTCATACAGGTACGCAGCCATCCCGCCATGATCCTTGCCGCCGATAGATTATTCGAGCGGTTTCTCCTGGTTGGTACTGCACGCGCGTATGTTTCGGGCAGCATCCGACTGGAGCGGATCGCCCGCTCTCGCGCCCGGCTCAAGTCAGGCTGTCGCCGACCCACGGTGGGTGGTTCGTGATTCTTTGGGTCGTTCTTTGGTCGCCTGAGGGTGTGGGGTGTGGCTGAAATCCGCAGGATCGCGGTGCGGGCTCTGCTGGGGTTGGCGGGGTGAGTGAACGCAAGCTGCATCCCAGCGACTTATCGGACGAGCAGTGGTCGTTGGTCGAGCCGATGATCACCGCGTGGAAGGACCGGCACCGCTCGGTCTGCGGTCATCAAGGCGCCTACGGCATGCGGGAGATCGTGAACGCGAAGAACGCGACGTACTACTACTTCGCCGCCTGGCGGGACGACGGAACCGACCAGGTCATCCATGAACTCCTGCGCCGCCTGGTCCGGGACTGCGAACGTCTGCCACGGCACGGAGCGCTTTCGGCGCGCGCCGGTGGATCTACTTAATCCTGTGACAGATGGGGGTGGTTCGGGCAGCATCGGGCGTCATGGTTGCTCTTCGCTCCCGCCGTCTGGAGGGGCTCTTCGGAGCCCGGCTCGCCGCGGTCTCGCACGCTCAGATCGCCACCCTGAGGACGAACGCGGTCTCTGAGTCCTACGACCTGGAGTTCAAGGGGGAGCTCTATGGCGGTAACGACAAGGCCAAGCGGGACTTGGCCGGTGACGTGGCGGCCCTGGCCAACACCGCCGGTGGAGTCCTGCTGCTGGGAGTTGCCGAAGACGACCAGGCCCGGGCGACAGAGCTCCCCGGGGTCGCGCTCAGCGACGCTGAGGTGTTGCGGATCCGAAACATCGTGGCCGACCAGGTCCACCCCCTGCCCGTCTTCGACGTTGAGCAGATCGAGGACCCGGACAAACCTGGTCATGGGATTCTGATGATCGCTGTGCCCCGCAGCCCCTCCGCTCCGCACGGAGTCCTGGTCAACCAGGGCCTGCGCTACCCGCGCCGCAATGGCGCCAGCATCATCTACCTGACGGAGGCCGAAGTGGCCGCCGCCTACCAGGACCGCTTCGCTCGTCGCCAGTCCCGCCACGACGACCTGCTCCGCTACGAGCGGGACCTGATCGGCCGCCTGGACGTGAGCGACCAGACGTACGTCGTTGTCACCCTGGTCCCGGACCTCAGTGGGGACTTCATCCTCGACACCAAGGCCCTGCGAGCCTTCCAGCAGGAAACCCGCGACAAGGACCTGCTCGTCATCCCGCGTGGTGCGTACGTCCGGCACGTCACGGTAGGCAGCCGCCGTCTGATGGCGCACGGTGGCTCCGAGCCCGCGACGGCCAAGTGGATCGCGTGCGAGTTCCACCAAAGCGGCGCCGGCACCTTCGCCGCCGTCGCCGCCAACCGCACCGACCTTGCCCGACCCGGCCAGGTGGATGAGAACACCACGGTCAGTCGGATCGAAGACGAGGACCTGGTCCTCGACATCTGGTCCGGACTCCGGCTCCTGGCTCGCCACGCACGGGACCGAGCTGCCGCAGGAGGCACTGCCACAGTCCGCGTGACCATCGCCCCTGTCAACGCCGACCTTCCGGCCGAACTGCGTCACCCACGCGGACACGCCAATCTCGGCGGAAGTCTTGGCACTCACCAGGTGACCGAGCCACCCCAAGCGACTTCCGTCTTCGACATCGACGACCTAGCCGAAGACGGACCGGGCCTGATCGCGGCCACCTCCGTCCTCGCAGCTGGCCTGATCCAGCACTTCGGCTACCCGGAGACCCTCCAGATGACCACTGACGGCGTCATCCGGACCAAATACTGGAGTTCACAGCGCTACGGCCCTGGCGTGCAGCAGTGGGCCACTCAAGCCAACGTCGACATGACCGACGACACCGTTGACTGACTGTCGAGCGCTGGCCAGAAGGGGCTTCTGCGGTTTGATCGGCGTGGTCTGTCAGCGGCGTCCTCTAGGTTCGCACTGTGACAAACAATTGGACGAGTCTGTTCCTGGCTCCCTTCGATCCGGACCCGGACTCGTCGGGCCGTCGTTCCTACGGCGGGTCGACGGGCATACCAGCGGACTTGGACTGGAATTCACTGGACCGCATCTGCCGGGTCTTATCCCTACCCCACCGGTGCAGCCCCCCTCACCCCTGAGGCCATCAATGAGGCGCGCGCGGAGCTGAAACGCGGGCTGACCCCGCCGTTCCACGACCACACGGCGATTCGGCTCGGTGAGCTTCTGAGGGACGCGCTGAGAGCCCAGTGCCCGGAATCGGCCAACGGCAAGAAAGGCCGACTGTACGGACTGGAGTTCCAAGGCCCTTTCCAATACGTGCTGTTGGGGCATACCAGGAACGCGCCATGGCGGATGTCCCGCCACATCCTGGACGCAGGGCACCACGGTTACGGACTACTCAACGCTTGGGTCTCCCCCGTGCTGCCGCACGCTCAGCAACAGGAACGGGTGGCACTGGACCTCGCCGAAGCCCTGCACGGCCCCCCGCACGTCGGTGAGCGCTTCTACGGAATGCCCTTCGACACCGCGCTCACGGCGATCCGGGTGGCGGCGGAGACCGGCCTGCTGAGCGGTTCGCCGGACACTACCGATTCCGAACCCGCGTGAGGGGGCCGGAGTAGGCGTCAGACCCCGGCCTCTCTGGACCTACGGAAGCGATCAATTTGACCAAACAATGTCTCGTGAGTCCGCCATGACAGGAGAGTGCCGGGCGCTCGCTATCGACAACAGAGCATGGAGGCTGTGGCGCGCCCATGGCCAGCTGCCACCCGGATCAGTAGCGGCTGGGCCGAGAAGCTCGACGGGATCTGGGTCAGATGTTGATCACAATGGCCCGTCCGCCAAAGAGTGCGGTAAGCGAAGCACACAATAGAGCAGGAGCTTAGAAGGCGTCTGGCGCATCTCGTCGGCAGGTGCTTTGACCTGGTACTTTCTTCCTCACTGACACGCTGTCAGGGGTTTTGTGGGACGTATGTGGGATGAGGGCACCTCTGGGACGGATGGGATGCAGGGGTTCCCGACTGTGCCAGGCGGTCACCGTCTCACATCTCCTCACCTGTTCGGTGCGCCCGCGCGGAAATAGATCTACCCCTCTCCTGCGTTCTCGATCTTTGAGCCGAAGAGGGGAAGGTGTCGGGCCTGAAGCTGTTCCACACGACGAATGGCGGCGTGACGGAGGTCGCGCCGCGTCTTGCCGAGGTCGAGGCGGATGTGCAGGGCCTCGTCGAGGCGCACATGGAGACGATGCTCGGGGTACGGTTCCTCGCGAGCGAGTACGTCATCGACTGTGCTGACGGCGGCCGGATCGATTCGCTGGGGCTCGACGAGAACGGGGCGCCGGTGGTCGTGGAGTTCAAGCGCGGCACCGCGGCCGGCGTGATCAATCAGGGCCTGTATTACATGGCGTGGCTGATGGCGCACAAGGACGCCTTCCGGCACCTGGTCCGCGACCGGCTCGGGGTATCGGCCGCGTCCCAGGTGCTGTGGAGAGCACCGAGGTTGATCTGTGTCGCCGGCGACTTCACCCGCTACGACGCGCACGCCGTACGCGAGCACAGACGCAGCATCGACCTGGTCCGCTATCGGTTCTTCGGCAAAAACCTGATCGGCCTTGAGATCGTGGCTTCCGTCACCGGCCGGACGCCGACCGTCAGACGGCCGCGCCGGGGCGCGGCCGGGCTGCCGCCTGTCCGCGCGCAGGGCGGGGCGCTGGCCAAGGTGGCTGAGGCGGTCGATGAGGTGCTGCTCGGCCTCGGGGACGGCGTCAGCCGGGTGCAGCGCAAGCAGTACCGGGCGTATCAGCGCCTGCGGAACTTCGCGTGCGTCTGCCCGCCACAGAAGACCAAGCTCCTCGTCTACCTCAAGGCCGACCCCAAAGAGGTCGACCTCATTCCCGGCTTCACCCGGGATGTGACGGAGGTCGGCCACCACGGTACGGGCGATCTGGAGGTGCAGTTGCGCTCCGAGCGGGACGTGGAGCGGGCTGTGGACCTCTTCCGCGCGAGCTGGGCGGCGGCGTAACCGCCCATCGCGTCTGTGACGTCATCGGGTGCGGGACTGGGCCGCTGTGGATGCGGTGGCGATCGTGCCTTCCGACGTAGAGGGCAGGTAGCGGCGGTGGACCATCAATGATGCGCGGGATCGCCGGTTTGGCCAACCAGCGACCCCGCGCTACGGTGCC
>NZ_JBMNDR010000005.1:122817-204950 GCF_052543235.1 Streptomyces sp. SAS_272
CCCCCCCCCCCCCCCCCCCCCCCCCCCCCCCCCCCCCCCCCCCCCCCCCCCCCCCCCCCCCCCCCCCCGCTACGGTGCCACGCTTCGAAGCAGGCTGCGTTCACCTGCCCGAGCCGTCATCAGCTCGCCGCAATCGTCAGCGGTGCTTCGGGTGCCGGGCGGCCTGCAATGCCAGTCCGCACCATCCCTGAGCCATCGGGGGACCGGAGAGGACCGAAGCCGTCACTGACCGCGCCGACCGATGCGGGTCAGTCGACGGTGCGTCGGCTAGGTCGTACTCGGGGCAGGGCCAAGCGCCCGGAGGCAGGCTCCGGCCAAACTCGTCGAGTGGCTCCGGGACGGAGTGCTCATCGTGCGCCAACTCGTGGATGCCCGGCTCTCGCACTGACGTCGGTCCGGTTCGAAGGCCAGTCCGGGCGCGACCGCCTACGTTGGTTCATCTTGAGATCACGCGGATCGCGGCCGGGAAACCCACCTGCCCGGAGGTTATGGCTCGTGGTCTACTGCCGGTCATGCCGTTGCTGATGCTGGATCTCGACAACACATTGGTAGACCGCGACGCCGCCTTCCGGGCCGCGGCCACCGCACTCCTGGCGGAGCATGCACTGCCCGAAACCGACATCGAATGGCTGATGACCCTCGACGCGAGCGGCTACACACCCAAACCGGCTGTCGCAGAGGCCATGGCGGACCGCTACGGGACGGCGCTTCCTGAAACCGCTATCCGAACGCTTCTCGATCGTGGCGCCGCTGATCGCGTCGTTTTGGCCAAGACCACCCGCGAGGCGCTCACGAAGGCGCTCACCGATGGCTGGACCTGCGTGATTGTCACCAACGGCCGCACCGTGCAGCAAGAAGCGAAAATCCGCAATACCGGGCTCGAACAGCTCGTACAGGGCTGGGTGATCTCCGAACGCGTTGGTCATAGGAAGCCGGACCCGGAGATCTTCCACGCGGCGGCGGAAGTCGTCAGAGTTCCCCTCTCCGGCGCCTGGATGATCGGCGATTCGCCGAGTGCCGACATCGGAGGCGCGAACGGGCTCGGTCTTCGAAGCGTGTGGGTGTCGGGCGGCAGGCCGTGGCCCGAGGACTCATACCGGCCCACCCACGTTGCCAGCGGCGTCTCCTCAGCGATCAACTTTGCCATCGGCACGACGTGATAAACCAGGGGACACGGGACCGTCTCAAGCCTCGCGGATCGGCGTGTCGAGCACGGAGACGAGTGCGTCCACGTTGGCGGTGATGAACTCAGCCAACTGTGGTGGCATCAGGTTAAGTTCGTCGACGGCTTCCGCTGTGAACGGCACCCGGACCACTTCGTAGCCTCCTCGCTCTGGCTTGCTGAACTCCGTGCCGGTCCGCGCGGTCAGGTCCATCGACACCAGGTTTGCGGCGAAGATGTGCTGGATGCCGATGCCGTCGTCGAGTTCGTCGGTGATCAGGTAGACGAGTTCAGCGCGGCCCACTGTGCCTCCGAGTTCCTCGTACACCTCGCGGTGCAGGGCCGCCTCGATGGTTCTGTCGTCGGCTTCCACACCACCGCCGACCGTCACCCAATACGGCTCCCGGCCCGGCTTGGTGCGCTGGATCAGGACAAGGTCGTCACCGTCGACGAGGATGGCGCGGGCGCTGCGCTTGACGACGTCGATCATGGCGGGGGTTCCTTCTGGTCGCGGTACAGCAAGAAGCCGAGTCGGAGTGCCGCCTTGCGGCGACAGGATCTCCAGCTTGGCGGACTGAGCATGAAGCAGACCGTGGCAAGGGCAAGACGTACGCGTGCTGAACCAGTGCCGCAACTGCCGGCCCCACCAAGCGCCGGGGAAGGTGCACCAGTTCGACCAGCGCGGGTGCGGTGAAAAACCCGAGGCGAACCGTACGGCTTCTGCGGCAGACTGACCGATCCGCCTGCACCGGGTGTATCGCTCCCACGCCCCGAGATCGTTTGGAGGAAGGCGATTGACTGAGTCCAATCAGCCACTGGCCCGGTGGAAGAGTGAACCGATGACGACGCGACTCATCGCCGCTGTGCTCGTCACGGATCCAGACAGCGGCAGACTCCTCATCCTGCGGCGGAGCAGCCAATCGGATTTCGCGCCCGGCGAGTGGGACGTCCCCAGTGGCAAGGGCGAGCCCCGGGAACCGATCACCGCGACCGCCGTCAGGGAGCTGAAGGAGGAGACGGGCATCGTGGCTGCCGAGGCAGACCTGCGCCTCGTCCACGTAGTGCATGGCTCCTGGGGAGCGGAGGTTCCGGGGATGTTCATGGCCCTGGTCTTCCACACCGACCGGTGGAGCGGTACTCCCCACAACGCGGAACCGCACAAGCACGACACCATCGCCTGGGTGCCGCCGGGCCACCTTCCGCAACCGTTCACACACACCACCCTGGTCGCCGTCAAGCGGTACTTGGACGGGGGCCCGATCCTTTCGTTCGACGGCTGGCCGGAGGCCGTATGACGGTCAGTCCGGGCACCTGCCGCAGGGCCGTCGCCCGAAGTTGTGAAGCTCAGCAATGAGCCGCGCGGCTTCTTTCCTGGCCGTCTCCAGCCGGGGGTCCTCGGGGTGCGCGTGTGGACTTGCGATCTTCGCGCACATGAACAGTGCCATCAGCCGGCCGGACCTGCTCTCCAGGTCCGGCCGACGCTCGCTCCACACACGTTCCGCCAAGGCAGGGACGGCTAGGGCATGGCCCCATAGCGTGGCCGCGTCCAGCCCTCGTGGCGCCATGCCCCAGTCTTCCCAGTCGATCATGCAGAACTCCGGGCCGGTGACGTTCGCCCACGTCAAGTCGGCGTGGGCCGGGAGCCACTCCTCCACCGTGGTGTCGGTCACCTCGGGAAAGACTTCCCCGAGGGTAGCTGTCACCAGCTTTTGCCTGATGGTTTCGGTGTCCGGCGTGGCGACGCGGGGTGCCGACTGTGCAGCGAGCGCGTCCAGCGAGGCGTTCAGAGAGGACCACCACGCATCCGCGAGACGAGGGTCTTCGATCACGAGAGCGGCTTGACCGACCGGCGCGGCATTCACCAGTTCCATCTCATCCGCCCGCCACATCACCGGCTCACCGGGCTCGCGCCAAGCGAGCCCTGTGTACCACCGCGGCATGGCGACCCCGCTCAGGACGGCAGCCGATTCGGGGCCGTTCCACCCCTGGGCGCCGATCCGGTCGAACCCACGCCGCTCAATGCGAACCCATGTATTGCGGTCTGTCCGTGCCCCGACAGTCCGGCGCTTGCGCACCACTGTCTCCCGGCCGAGACGTACCTGCAGTGACCGCTCCACACGCTCCAGCACCCCGTCAAGCGGTTCCCGGCGTAGATCAACAGCACGAGGTACAGGCAGCGTCATATGCGGGACCGTAGCAAGCCGCAGGGGCCGAATCCCGAGATGGGCCACAGCCTCGGTCTGTGCGGCGGCGCCGGCCGTTGACATCCGCCATACGGTCGGTCTGACTACCCGCAGCCCAGGCACTCGTCACCCTCAGGCATAAGGCCAGGACACCGTTCGGTCGGAGCCTTCTCGTCGAACGGGCCTGAACCACCACAATGGGCGGCATGACCACCTCACCCCTGCGGGAAGCCGCACGCGTCATCACCCTTGACGATGCCCAGCGGGTCCTCCTGCTGCGCTACCCCGAGGGCGGAGGCTACTGGGCCACCCCCGGCGGTTCCCTGGAGGCAGGGGAGGACCACGCCGCCGCCGCGCTCCGCGAACTGAGCGAAGAACTCGGCGTCGACGAGAAGGACGTCGTACTGGGTACGCAGCTCGCCGAGCGCAGCACGGCTCATGCAGTCGGCGGGCGGGAAGTCCGGCAGGTCGAGCGGTACTTTCTCGCCCAACTCGCGCCCAAGGATGTCGACCCCGCCCGTGCCACTCAGCCCGACAACATCCAGGCCCATCGCTGGTGGAGTCTTCAGGAACTGAGGGACACCCCGGAGACGATCTATCCCGTTGGTCTCCTCGACCTCATCACCGAGGTACTCGCCAAAGGCGTGCCCGAGCGTCCCATCGTCCTTCGCTGACCCGACCCGCGTACATCTTCGGAGATTCAGGTCTGGCCTCCGACTCATCCGGCTAGCGCGTGTGACCTGACCAGTCAGCAGTGCATGGGCTGGCCGATCAGACGATGTATTCCTCCATCAGTTCGGCGAGGTGGACGATGGCGGGCCAGGTGGTGGCGATGTTGGTGTGGGCGTGGAAGCGTCGTTGGGCGTGGACGTACATGGCCCAGTCGGCCGGGTTGTCGCCGTCCTGGAGGAAGGCGGGCACGATCTCCAGGGAGGTGGGGTTGGAGCAGGTCCAGGTCCGGCTGGCGGTCTGGGCCGGGTCGAACTTGGTGAGCGTGAGAGGGGTCTGGTTCTGATCGGGGCGCGGGTTGATGCCCCAGAAGGCGCGTTCCCCGACTTCGACCAGGCCGGAGAATCGTCCGTGTCGGGTGACGGGGATCAGTTCGTCGGTGTCGTCGTCGGCGCTGGCCATTTCCTGGGTGACACCGAAAGCTCTGGGCACTGCAGAGCGATCGCTGCGCTCGCGTAGCCGGATGATGCGGAGGCCCGGTTGGTCGCCGGGCTTACGGCGGTCTGGGTCCGCGTTGGGGGCCGTGATGTCGATGCCGGGCAGCACGAGCTGGTCGAAGGTGATGCGGCTGTCCTGTAGCCAGGGCCAGATGTCCTTGTCGCTCGTCCGGGCGCGGCGTACGAGCAGCAGGCGGTTGGCGGTGGAGTCGAGCGACAGCGCGTTGGTGAGGAATTCGGCGAGGGCCGCGCGAGCGGTACGGGGCACGCGTCCGCGGCCGGCCACGAGGGCTTCCGGCAGGGCGGTCAGTGGCATGGGACGCTCGGTGGGGCTGCCCGTCGTCGTCATGAGCTGTGCCGTGGACTCCTCGTGGGTGTGCTGACGGATCAGCATGGGCACGAGCATCCGCTCGCCGGCGGGGGCGAGCCAGACGGTGATCAGCTCGAAGGGGCCTTCGACACCGGGTGGAGCGGGGAGTTTGGGCAGGTGACCGGCCTGGCGGAGGGCGTCCCGGAGGGCGGAAGCGGCGCGCTCGATGTCGGTGGTCGCGAAGTCGGTGCCGGGGAAACGCTTGGCGAGGGCTGCTTTGCTGGGATTGGGGTTGGCCGGCGGAATGGGGCGCAGGCCCTGGACGTTGCGGCGCAGGCTCGGGAGGACCTTCTTGAAGAGGGTTTTGGGGTCGCGTTGGTGTGTGCGGGAGAAGTAGGCCGCGCCTTCCATCTCCACGATGCAGGCGATGGGATGGGCAAGGCGGGGGAATGCCCGGGTGATTTGTGTGGTGCGTTCGGTCTCGCTGGCTTCGTAGGCGGCCCGCCGGGTTGCTGGGTCCGACTCGGTGGAGCGTGGCAGGCCGGCGGTCAGGTCCTGGGGGTCGTGGCGGTGGAGGGTGAGGTTGATCGGTCCGGTGAAGCTGGCGCACGCCGTTGTTGAGGTGGCGGGAGTCAGGCCGAGTTTGTTGGCGGCGGCTGTCTGTAGACCTTGCCAGGTGCGGTCGGAGGAGGCCCAGACTTCGAGTTCGTACGTGGGGGAGTCGGGCAGATGCATCGGCAGGCGTGTCTTCGACCGGGTCCGTGCCTTGGGGCTGGGCGTCAGCGGGACCAGGCCCTTGTCCTCCAGCTGTCGGGCGACCTGAGTGAGGACCTCCATATGGTCGCGGGGCTGGTAGCCGTGGCCGACGGGATGGTCGTGGGTCGCACGAGCCGGCGGGGCGCCGTCCTGGTCCGGATAGCGGTACGTCATGCCGGTGCTGTGCACGAGGTGCGCGGCGAAGGGCTGAACCGCCGCGTTGCCCGGGGCGGCGCGCAGTTCGTCGAGGCTGGGCGGATCGTGGTGGGTGAGGCGGGCGAGGATGCTGGTGACGCCCGGCTGCCAGGCCCAGGAGGTGTCCTGTCCGCGTCGGCGGATGATGACGGAGCTCTGCAGGAGCATGGGACGTTCGCGGCGGTGGATGAATCCCTCTTTGGCGGAGAGCAGGACGCTGGTGGTGGGGTCGCCGTTTCCGCGGCGGGGGATGTAGTCGAGCGCGTTCGTCGCGAAGCGGGTCATGCCCAGGTCGAGGTGGAGGTGGACTTCAGGGACCCCCGGCACGGTTTCCAGGTGGAGGGTGAGGACGTCCACGCTGGCTCCGGCCGCGCCGTCGTCATCGATGAGGAGCTCCGGCTGGCCGAGATGCAGGGCGCGGCGGCCGTCGGCCTGGGTGGGGCCGAGCCGCAGGTCACGGCGGTGGCCCAGGAGCTGAAGATCGGTGGTGGTGAGATGTTCGGCGACGAGGCTGGGCAGGAGGTCGAAGACGTGCGCGGGAGGGTTGGCGGTGCCGTTGAGATGAAGGCCGTGCTGGGCGAGGTCGAGGTCTTCGGGGATCCATTCGAACTGGCCGGCGCCTTCGAGACGGCCGTACCAGTCGGTGTCCGGCACCTGGGGCGCCACATGAGCGGAGGCCCATGCCGACAGCGCGATCAGCAGCAGGTCCGGGTCGATCTCGGTCCGCGCGCGCAGCCAGGCCGGATGGCGCGGGTTCCATTGCACGGAGGTGATCTCCGGGTCGATGAGGGTGATCAAGTCCCTCAGCGACCTGGTGGGCAGGCTGTCGGGTCCGTTGCGCTTTCGGCGGCCGGGGCGGGCTTCCCAGGCGTCCTGCAGAAGGCTGAGCATCCCCGGTGGGCAGGTCGCTCGGTAGCCGGTGACGGGCCAGCTGGCCCCGGTAGCGAAGGTGAGCACGGTGGCCTGGGTGGCGCGGTAGGCGGGCATCAGCGGTGACCCCAGTCGATGTTGTCGAGGAGATGGGAGGCCAGGCCCCAGCAGGCGTGGGCGAGTTCATGGTCGAGTCGCTGTGCCGCGGTGACGGTCGGGCCTGGATCGGTGAGCCAGCCGTGCAGGAGTTGCTGGGCGGCGACGATCACGCTCGTGCGGGGAGTGTCGGCCGCGGTTTCGTCGAGCGTGGCGGTGCGGGGCGCGAAGGCGGCATCGCAGAGGTACACCAGCACCGGTTCGTTGCCACGGATGCCTCGGCCGATCGTCTGGTGGAGCGGGACGATGAAGTTGCCGACGAACGCCGCGTGTTCGACCGGGTCGGTCAGGCGAGAGAACAGCACCGGCTCTCCGACCCGCTGCTGCCAGCGCCGACGCTCGCCGTGGCGGAGTTTGCGCGCGAGGTCGACGGGATCGACCAAGGGGCCGGCCAGCTCGATCGGGTCGCGGAGGCGGCGCATCGCCTCGCGGCTGAGCAGGGACAGCGGGAAGGTGGCATCGTCGGCGGGTGGGTGGATGCGGGCCAGGTAGAACACCGCGCCCAGGGCGGCGACGCGGCGTGCGTTGAGGATGTTGTGGCCGCGTTGGACGGCGCCTTCGGCCGCAACCAGGATGTCGGCGCCGGAAGCGGCAAAGGTGGGCAGGCGGCGCCTCGGGATGCTGTGCCGAGTGGGCGGATCGTCGTCGCGAATGACGTGCAGGGCCGTGTACGGGGTCTTGTGGTTGATGTAGTCGGCGACCGTCTGGGCATCGCGGGTGCTCTGCACGGTGAACAGGACCTGCTGACGGTCGTCAGCCAGCCGCAGACGGGCCTGCTGGAGCAGGGACTCGCGCGCACCGGGGGCCGGGTTGCAGATCCAATCGGCGGCCGTGCACAGCGCGTGGGCATGGCGAATGGGGTCGCCGCCGGTGCCCGAAGTGAAGACGGGACGGCCGTCGGGGTAGCGCGGCGGGCGGAAGAACATCTTGCTCTCCTTCAGCGCCGCCCTGGCCTTTGCCGGCTCACGTAGT
This sequence comes from Streptomyces sp. SAS_272, assembly GCF_052543235.1. Taxonomy (NCBI): domain Bacteria; kingdom Bacillati; phylum Actinomycetota; class Actinomycetes; order Kitasatosporales; family Streptomycetaceae; genus Streptomyces; species Streptomyces sp. SAS_272. The sequence goes on from NZ_JBMNDR010000005.1 coordinate 130,588, forward strand.
ACCAGGTTCGGGGCGACGTCCAGGTGGAAGCGGGGCGAGGCGGGCATCCAACTGGTGGCTGAGGCCAGGATGACATGCGGTCCCTCGATGCCCTCGGCTGTCAGGAGATCATGGAGGTGGTAGAGCAACCAGCGGCCGACCCCGCGCAGCCACAGGATGCTGAACGATCCGCTGTCACCACCGGGGTTGGGCTGCCACTGCAGTGCCATCAGGTTGCCGGCAGCCTGTTCGGGCACGAAGGGCATCAGGTCACGTGGCGGCTGCCGGCTCCAGAAGTCCTCCCCGTCGCCGATCGGGGAGGAGCTGATGGCGTGCAGGCGTTGGGCAACTTCGAAGAATGAGGTCGTGATTCGCGCGGCCCACACCCCGGCCTGCAGCAGTTGTGCGTACTCCGCCAGCGTGCCTCGGACATTCGCCTCGTCGATGGCGGGCTGGTGCGTCGTGATCCATGCCTCTGCGGCCTCCTGGGCCGAGACATGAGTGTCGTGGGCTGCCGTCATCGCTTCGATCAGCTCGGCCCAGTTCGTCGCAGGAGGCTGGAACGGGGCGGAGAGCAGTGAGGCGAAGTGCTCTTCGAAGTAGTAGTCGGCGGCTTCTTCCTGTTCCGCCTTGTCCGTGAAGTCAGTCCGTTCACCAAGGCCGTGAAGGCTGCGGGCCAAGCGCCGCAGGAGGCTGTAGCCGGTGAACGGTCCCTCGACGATGACGTCGCGCAGGGCGTCAGCACCAGAGGCGATGACCAGCCGGTACAGCTCGGTCAGTGCCTGATCGTGCCGACGGAAGTGTTTGTCGCCGGCCGTCACCTCCGGGTTGAGCAGATCGAGGAACCAGGAGTGCTCCAGCCGCTGCCCGATGCGGTCGCCTACCCGGTGACTCCAGCCCCTGCCGGGCTGGGAAAGGATCTCGTGCAGCAGGAACCGGTCGTCGAATTGCTGCTGCACGGTGTCGGCTTCGTCGACGAGCAGGACGGACAGGTGGTGCTGTGCGGCTTCGGCGACGCGGACCTCGATATGGGACTGAGGCATCCTCGTCGAGGCCAGGCCCGCCGAGGTCGTTACCCACACCTGTGCTTCGGCAATCTTGCGTGCCGCCGTATGGGAAGGGCACCGCGACAGAAGCGGGCAGTCTCGACGCCCGCTCTCGCCGGCGACGGTGAGCCGGCCTGTGCAGGGCCGCTCCTCGCGGGGCAGCGGGGCCCGGTCGGTCCTGCTGGTCAGCCGCAGCTCCTCCAGGTAGCACTGGTCGTCGGCGAACGCCGCGGCAGGGTCCAGACCCGTGGGGAAGGTCGTCTCGCCGTCGTGGAGGAGCGAGCGCCAGAACCGGTCCTTGTGGATGCCTTCCCGGGTGCGTCCGAAGATGGGCACGGCATCGATGCCCAGGGCCTGCAGGAAGCTGACTTTGGCGAACACGTCGCTGCCAGAGGCGAGGACGAACCCGACCTTTCCGCCGCGGCGGGCGACGATGAAGGCGATCAGGTCCAGCAGGGTGGACTTGCCGCTGTTCATCAGGCCGACCACGTGCCACAGGCGGTCAATGGTCATCCGCCACTGATGATCGAGGAGATGACCTTCGGTGTGGTCGGCCAGCAGGGCTTCCATCTGCTCGAACCGTTTGACGAAGTCCCGGTTTTCGATCTCCGGATGGGCTTCCAGGAGTTTGTCGATCTGTTCGGCAGCCCACTGGAAGTCATCCCGCGTGAGGGGAATGGGCTCCTGCACTCGGGAGGCCGCTGCGGACAGCACCGCGGGCGCCGGCGCCGGGATGAGAGTCTCGGGGACGCGGATCTGTTCCCGCCTGCCGTCGGCCCGCTCGAAGGAACACACCGAACCCGGCGGCGTCGGCCGGTATGACGAGGCCGTCTGGTAGGGGGCGATTTTCTGTAGCGTCTGACGGTAGAGGTCATGACGGGTCGCGGCGTATGGGGTGAACCGGCGAGTGAACACGGTCGACAACTCCGGCTTGTGGCCGCGCATGTCGCAGGGTGCGAAGCCTCGCACCTGTACCGGCAGCTTCACGTACTGATCGAGCTTCTCCCGCATGGTCCCGGTCTTGGCAAGCGGGCCCATCACCTCCCGCAGGGTCCGGAGCTGCGGGCCCAGGTCCCCTTCCAGGCGCATGTATCCAGACAGGACCGGCCACAGCGCGCCGACGCCCTGGCCGGGCAGATGGTCGTCCAGGAACGACAGGCCCATCTCCAGCGCGCAGATCTCCCACGGCCTGAGGGGGCCGAGCAGGGGGCGCACGCTGTCGTCCGCCAGTTCCTTGACCAGTGGCTTGCTCCAGGCGCGGGTGTCCCTCATCGCGTTCCTCCTGCCTGGCGCGCACGGACGGTGGCCTGCCGCAGGAACGTCTTCTCGTCGAGGACTTCGACGCCGGAAACGCGGCCCTGCAGTTCACGCTCAAGGTCCGTGCGGTAGCCGGGAGTTCTGAGGCGGTGCATGGGGATGACGATGATGCGTCGCCGCGCCGGCACGCGTGGATCGCAGCGAAAGCCTCGGGCGAGTAGGGCTGGGCTTGAGCAGTCCTTGGCGTCGACGGCCCAGCGCTCCGCCTCTGCACCCGGTTCCTGGGTCTTGAACGTCAACGCCATATCCCACGCGTCCAGGCACGGCCAGTCCTCGACGCACAGTGTGCCGTCGGCGATTTCGCCCAGGTGGTCCAGCAGCCGTCCCTCCAGCAGTCCAGGGTCGTGGAAGAACTGGCGGGTTGCCCGGTGCTGGGTCCAATACGCGCCCAGACACGCCACCTCGTACTGCTCTGGCACCCCTGTACAGCCGGGAGCCCCACAGCCAACGGCCCCGTCGTCAACCGGATTTCGGCAGTCTGCACAGTGCCGCAGGCGGACTTTCCCCGGCGCCTGGACCGGGTGGTGGACGCAGGCGATGCGGACGAACTTCGCGAAAAAAGAGTCATGGTCGGAGTCCGCTGCCGGGAGTTCCCGCGCCAGCGCCTGGACCTCGCGGTCGCTGAGCACCGGATGGTCGATCAGCAGGCGCCGCAGCCGGCAGTAGACCCGCTGGACAGCGTCGTCGTCCTTACCGTTCATCCGTGCACACAGCATCAGGGCGGCAAACACCTGATTCTGAACGAGTTCCGCCTCGACGTCAGCGTGCTGGATAAGGTCTGCGGCCTGCTCGGCGAACTCAGACAGGGCATCACCCTCCAGCAGCACCGCTTCGAGATCGCCCTCGGTGAGGGACAGCGGTACGGGCCACGATCCCAGCGGGCGACGGCACCAGTCGAACAGTTCCAGGTCGTTGCCGGGGCCTTCCAAGCCCAGTGACTGCGCCTTCCACCACAACCGGCCGCGTGCATCACGCCAGGCACGCGGCAATGGCCCCGACCCGTCGGTGCCGTGGGCTCGAACGCCGGCCCGCTGTCGTTCGAGGCGGATTTTCGCCAACGCGGCACACAGCAGCTCCACCAGCAGGTAGTCGTCCTGAGCGGTCCGTGGGTTTCTTTCTCTGCCGGAGCCAGCGTCCCTCGATGCAGGGACCGCAGCAGCCGGGCGGTGGCCATCCGGAAAGTCGCCGTCAACCGATGGTGGCTGCGTACCGCCGGAGGCCGACGCAGCCGCTTCCTGAGCAACACTCATAGCCGACCGGTATACCTGACCGCACTGACAACGCCCCTCAGAGATCGAATGTCTGTTCGATTGATACGCTCATGATTTCGATTATCGTCGGCCGGCGCTGCCGGACGGCACTGTGGGCAGCGGCGCTACGGCCTGCGGGATTCTTCGAAGGGGGGATCTCTGAAAACCGCTCTGCCTTCGTCTCCGGGAACGCTCGCGGCCCGCGCTGTCAGTGGTGCGTGGTGGGATATGCCGCAGCACCGTTGCCGATGTCTCCGGAGTCGCCCCCTCATGAGCTTACGTATGACGGTCCCTGCCTCTCGCAAGCCGAAAATGACATCGGAGCGCCCGGTGCCTCGCTCGGGTTGCACTGATCAGGCAGGAGCAGCGAGCCACCGGGCTGCTCCTGGGAGGTCCGGCGCGGGCAGCTCTCGAGCGATGAGGTTCGGCGGGCGCAGCTCCCAGCGGCGACGGAGTGGTGCAGGGTCCCGTCGGCTACCCGCGCGCATATGCCCGCGAGGTCTCCGCAAGATGCGTCCCGATGGCTGCGCTGTTTGCCGTTTTTCGTGGTTCTGGGGAGGCGGATATCGTCTGTGAGTCTCCCACGCAGGGAGTGCGACGCTCCGCGTGTGCTCACCCGGCAGGCCAAGCCTGGTGTGTACATGCAGGGCCCGCCCTAAATAGGGTGATCAGTAGGATTTCACGGCCTTCGGGTCGCCACCTTTTGACGAGCAAGGACACCCCTGACTGATGGCAGTGACCCAGCAGGAGATCGAGAACCGGTTGTGGGACGCCGCCGACGAGCTGCGCGTGGCGATGCCCGAAGCGCAGTACTCCTCGGTCGTCTTCCCTCTGATGTTTTGGAAGTATCTGTCGGATACCTGGGAACACAACCACCAGGAGTTCCTGGCTCAGTACGAGGGTCTGGACGGCCTCTCCCTCGAGGAAGCCCGCGAGATCGAGTACCGCGACCACCAGTCGTTCGAGATCCCGGTCATCCACGCCGGCACCGTCCAGGAACGTCGCGCCTCTTGGTCCTCCATCCTTGCCACCGTCGCCCAGCACGGCCTCGGCGCGCGGGTCCGCGCTTCGCTTCAGGCCATCGAGTCGGCCAACCCTGACAAGTTCTCGCGCCTGTTCGGGTCCATGACTTGGACCTCCGAAGCGGTGCTGCCGGGGGAGGTGTTGGCGGCGGTCATGCGGGCGATGGACCGCACTCCCAAAATGCACGAGGGCAACATGTCCCACGACGTGCTCGGCGGAGCATACGAATACCTGCTGAAGCGGTTTTCCGACGGGTCAGGCACCCGCGCTGGCCAGTTCTTCACCCCGCGCGAGGTCGTCGAGCTGATCATCAAACTATTGGACCCCAAGAACCACGAGTCGGTGTATGACCCGACCTGCGGGTCGGGCGGCATGCTCATTGCCGCCGCGAGCCTCCTGAAGGCCCATGGCGGGCGCGGATACACACTCAGCCTGAACGGGCAGGAGGCGGTGACGGACACCGCAGGTGTGGCTCGCATGAACCTCTTCATGCACAATCTGACCGAGTTCAAGGTCGAGGTGGGCGACACCCTGAGGGATCCGCGCTTCAAGAAGCCGGACGGGTCCGTCAAGCAATTCGACGTGATTGTCGCCAATCCCCCCTACAGTATGAAGTGGAAGCCCTGGACCAACGACCCCCGCGCCATCGGAGGAGTCGCCCCACAGTCGTCAGCGGACTGGGCATTCGTGCAGCACATGATCGCCAGCATGGATCCGAAGAAGGGCCGCGCCGGCGTCGTCCTGCCTCACGGCGTCCTCTTCCGTGTTGGCCAAGAAGCCGCCATCCGTAAGCGCGTCTTGGACACCGACCTGCTTGAAGCCGTGATCGGGCTGCCCGCCAACCTCTTTTACAACACGACGATTCCGACCTGCGTCCTCGTTTTCCGCGCCCGCGGCACCAAGGCCCCAGAGCGGCGGAACGGCGTGCTGTTCATCGACGCCTCCGCACGGTTTACCAAAGCCAAGAATCGCAACGTCCTCACCGACGTAGACATCACCGACATCCTGTCAACCTTCCACTCGGGCTCCGACGTCGCCGGAGAGGCTGGCCTCTCGGCGCGGTTTGTCCCCACTACAGAGATCGTGGCGAACGGGTACGACCTCAACATCGGCCGTTACATCAAGAAGGTTGCCGCCGAGCAGAAAGACCTCGGCACCCTTATCGATGCCTACAACATTGCCCGGGCCGAGCGCCAAAAGACGGAGCAGCGCATGATCGAAGTGCTCACTGCCGCGGGGATCGAAGGCTTTGATGAGTGACTGGCAGCAGATCAGCCTCGGCGACCTGGCGACAATGGCGCGCCGCAAGGTAGATGTTCCGCCGCAGGGACCGGCCGCTTCGATGAGCGACACAACGGGCCATAACGATGCCGCCCTGGTTCAGGAGGGTTGGACCCCGTCGCCTTTGGCACGGTTCCTCACCCTGAACGTGGAATCCGTGGACGTGGACCCGGACCAGAGCTACCCAACCGTGGGGGTGCTGAACCGGGGGCGAGGTCTGCTCTACCGCGATCCCGTGGCCGGGAGCTCTACTTCCTACAAGAAGCTCAACCGCATCGGCCCCGGCGTACTTGTCTACAGTCGACTCAAGGCGTTCGAGGGTGCGATCACCGTCACACCCGGCGACCTGCCGGAATCGTTCGCCTCGCAAGAATTCCCCACCTTCGCTTTCTCATCCGAGGCTGACCCCGACTTCTTTCGCATCCTCGCCACGACACAGCGCATGTGGGCTGCCCTTCAGGGGGCGTCCAAGGGGATGGGGGGCAGGCGTGAGCGAGTGAAGCCTGCTGACTTCCTCAACATCGTCATGGAAATTCCACCACTGCCGGTGCAGCAGCGGATCGTCGAGGTCATCGACGCGGTCGATGCCCAGATCGCCGCGCTCGACACGGAGGCAGGTGCGCTTCGAGACGTCCTTCGTCGCCTTCGCGCCGACTTGATGACAGATGATTCCGCCGATGAAGTCCGGGCGGACGAGGCATTCGGCATCACGATGGGACGCCAGCGCTCACCGCAACGGGCCTCCGGCCCGCACATGGCTCCCTACCTACGGTCTGCCAACGTCGGCTACGGAACTCTCGACCTGTCCGACGTACTGGAGATGGACTTCAATCCGAGCGAGCGCGAGACCTTCGGGCTCCGGTACGGGGACGTCCTCGTCTCCGAGGGGAGCGCAAGCGAGACCGCAGTAGGAATGCCAGCCATGTGGCGGGACGAGATCCCAGCCCCAGTCTGCTTCCAGAACACTCTGCTTCGCTATCGCGCCATCCAAGGCGTAAGCATTCCGGCGTTCGTCAAGCACTGGTGCCTGTGGGCGTACGAGTCCGGGCAATTCCGTGACGTCGCTGGCGGCACCAACATCAAGCACATCGGGTCTAGGCGAGCGCTCGGCATGCGAGTGCGTCTCCCGAACGTAACCGACCAGGAGCGCATCGCCACAGAGCTCGACTCGATGAGCGAGGTCATCGCGGCGACCCGCGCAGAGGCCGCCCGCCTACGTGAAGTCCGGGCCGGGCTGCTATCGGGACTACTGGACCGCGCTATCGACATCGAGTCTGCTGAGCTGGAGGTCTGAGTCGTGGCAAAGGGCATTCGGGAGCGCGAGTTCCAGAACTCGATGATCCAGTGGTCCCTACCGATGGGCTGGCACTACACAGCGGGCAGGTTACTGTCGCGTGAAACGACGCAGACTGTGGTCGTCGACCAGCTGCGGGACGCCATCGTCCGGTTCAACCCTGGAGTGATCGAAGGGCTCGACGTAGACGCGGTGGTCGAGGAGATCGTCGCCACGGTCAACGCCGTCGACGGCGGGCTGGTACGGGCCAACGAGCAGGTGCTGAACCTGATGCGCGGGCACAAGGAGTTCCGGGACGCCGACGGGGTGTGGCACGCCCTGAAGGTCGTCGACTTCGGGCAGCCAACCGCCAACACGTTGGTTGTGTCGGACGAGGTGACCATAACCATCCCCGGCAAGACTCCTCGCCGGTTCGACCTCGTGTACTGGGTCAACGGCCTGCCCCTCGTTGTGGTGGAGGTGAAGTCGCCGACCGCAAAGTCCGGGTGGGCCGACGCGGCCCGCGAGATCAACGACGTGTATGCCACCGAATACCCGTGGTTCTTCACTCCCAACGTCTTCTCCATCGCCTCCGACGGGCTGAAGCTGCGTTTCGGTGCCGCCGGCGCGCCCACGAACCTCTGGCAGCCGTTTCGATCCACCGACGACGACGAGAACCTGTCTGGGCAGGCCGACGTGCAACGCTCCGTCGAGCTGCTGCTCGCCCCGGCCACGCTCCTGGACATGCTCGCCAACTTCGTCCTTTTCGACACGTCCGGAGGCGGCGCGGACAAGAAGTATCTGCCCCGCTACCCGCAGATGGAGGCCGCCCATCTGATCCACAAGCGGGTCCTGGCCGACGGAGCGAAGGGCCTGATCTGGCACCACCAGGGGTCTGGAAAGACGCTGCTGATGGTGTTCGCCGCCTCCTTGTTGTTGGCCGACACTCGCACTGATTCGCCCACGATCATCCTGCTCTCGGACCGCACTCATCTCGTCCGGCAGACCTCCGGGGTGTTCACCTCCGCGATGGGGGACGCCTACTTCCACCAGCCCGCGACCAGCGCGGAGTTGCGTTCCCTGCTGGCCGACGACGTGCGCGGCGTCATCTCCACCACCGTCCATAAGTTCGCCGATGCCGGCAAGAACATGTCGACCCGCAAGAACATCATCGTGCTGGTCGACGAGGCCCACCGCACCCAGTCCGACAGGTCACAGTCCTTGGCCGGGCAGATGCGCGCAGCATTGCCGCACGCGAAGTTCTTCGGAATGACCGGCACCCCCGTCAGGAACCTCGCAACCGACACCTTCGCCCTCTTCGGCGAGGAGACCGACCCGGACAGGGTTTTGCATCGGTACTCGGTGTCCCGGTCTCTGCTGGACGAGGCGACCGTCCCGGTGATGCTGGACCCACATCCGGTCACCTTCGAGATGAACGACCAGGCGCTGCAGGCAGAGTTCGACCAGTTCGCCGACGAATTCGACCTCGACGACCCTGACCGTGAAACTCTGTCCCGCAAGTTCGGGCGCCTCACGTCGGTGTTCGCCAACCCCCACCGCATACACACGGTCTGCCAGGACATCGTGGACCACTACCTGGCCAGCGCCTACCGCAACGGTCTCAAGGCTCAGGTCGTCGCCTACAACCGTGAGCTCGCCGTGGCATACACGGACAAGATCAACGAGCTGCTGGCCGGCTTCGAGGCGTCCCAGGTGCTCGCTGAGGTCGGGAAGCACGACCGGATCACCGCCGAGGTGAACATCCACGTCTCGGACGCCAAGGACGAAGACCGCGCCATGCGCCCGTACCGGCTCTCAGAGGTCGATGAGGAGGACCAGAAGCGGCGATTCCTCTCCCCGGACGACCCGCTGTGCTTCCTGGTCGTGACGGCCAAGCTGATGACTGGGTTCGATGCCCCAAACGAGGGCGTCCTCTACCTGGACAAGCCGCTGAAGGCCCACAACCTGTTCCAGACGATCACCCGCCCGAACCGCACCTGGGTATCCCCGACCGGGTTTGTGAAGACCACCGGCGTGGTGGTGGACTACATCAGCTTGGCCGAAGAGGTCCAGCGGGCCGTCGTCGACCCCACCTCGGAGGGATCCGCCGGCAAGGGCGGAGGGTTCGTCACCGACCTGACCGATCTGGTCGCTGAGTTCCGCACCACCTTCGCCCGCATCGAAGACCTCCTCGCAGACGTGGACGGGTTGGATCTCACGGTCCACGGCTACGAGTCCGTGCGAACCATCAATGCCTTCCTGGACACCAACCCGGACGCCGCCGAGGTGTTCGCCAAGGACTACCGGCTCTTGGCCCGGCTGTACCCGCTCATCAACACCGACAAGCGGGTCGCCAAGTATCAGGACGGCTTCGGGCTGTTCGGGTCCGTGTACACGACCCTGTTCAAGAAATCCTCGGACGAGGAGAGGAAGGAACGGCTGGGCGAGTTGGGACCGATGGTCCTGGAGATCATCAATGCCCACGTCCACTCCTTCTCTGTGGCCGCCTCCCAGGAGGAAGCTCTCGTTCTGGACGCCCAGGGCATCTCTATCCTCAAGGAGCTGCTGGCCCTCGTCCGCCCCAAGGCCGGCAAGGACGACGGCGAGGACATGAGGCCGCCGTCTGCGGCGGAGATCCTGGACCACATCAAGGACGCCCTCGAAAGGGGCGTCGAACCGGGGTCCGCTAAATACACCGCCCTCGCGGAGCGAATCAGGCAGCTGCGGGACCGGATCATTCAGAACGCGCAGGACGCCCTGGAGTTCCTGGCCGATGCGCTCCGCGTCGCCCGCGCCATCGTGGACGCCGAGAAGCACCCCGACGAAGCCGTCGTGCTGGACGACGACCACGTGGGTGTCCTGTCGCGGATCATTCACGATCACGCACCGTCCGGCCTCACCATCACGGAGCGGAACCTGGCCGAGGAGATCGATCAGGTGGTCAAGCACACCCTCGCGCAGTCGTGGGACAACGCCGAGGCTCGCAACCGAGGTGTCCGCCGCGCCACCGCTGCGGTCTTCCGCCGGTACACGTTGAAGCCGGTGGGAGAGCCGTACGGCTCCACCGTCGCCTACATCGAAGCCCACTACCTCGTTGACTGACGAGTGCATGGAGGCCCGGCAACCTGTGACGGTTGCCGGGCCTCGTCGCGCTGCTCGGGCCCTGATCTGTCTCCTGAGCGGCGCCGTTTTCGTCATCACTCCAGCTGGCGTGGCTATATCGGGGGCAGGGCTGTGGCGTCGCACACGGTGATGTGGAGGGCGTGAAGCGGCTGCGTTCGTGTGGGGCGGACAATCTCCAGACTCTGGGCGCCCTCGCGGAGCCGGAAGACGAGTTGGTCGAAGTGGTACCAGCCGAGGTTGATCCACAGGGCGCCGACGCCGTACTGGTCGCGTCGGTGGTCGAGTGGCTGTCCCTGCACCCATACGGACGGCGGGGACATGCCGGTGTCCTCCGTATAGCGCACGGCGGCAGCGGCTGCGCGGCGCAGTGGGCTGTCCGGCTTCCAGCGGCGCCCCAGCGCGGCCACGGCTGCCGGGCTCGTGGGCTCGGCAGCCGTCAGCTCGATGAGGCGGATCTCGATCCCGCCGGCGTTCAGCAGTTCCACGAGCCGGGTGCGCACGGGGAGGGGGATCCATCGGTCGAGTCCTTCGAACTGCTCGATCATCGCGTCACGTGGCGCACGGCCGGCGGACGGGTCCGCTGTCATCCCCTGTAGCCGTGCCTCTGCTGTGGCGCGGGTGTCGCCCCGCTTCCACAGCAGCTTCGGCTCGGAGCCTTCGGGGAGGCGGTCGTTCTGGTTGAACTGGAACTGGAAGCCGCGCTTGCTGCCTTTGAGCGCGCGCTTCATGCCCGCCATCGGATCCCGCCCGTACATGAGGGCGCCGACGACGTGTTCGGTGAATTCGGTGTCGGTCCGGTGGATCACGGCCACGTCGAGGTCGCCTGGCTGCAGCGCGCCTCGGGCGTAGGAACCGAATACATAGACCTCGTCTACGAGGTCGAGGGGGCGACTGCCTGCGTCCAGATTGTCGAGCATCTCGTGGAGCATCTCCGTTGCCCGTTCACGTTTCACTTGGACTCCCTTGCCGCCCACGAGCACTGCTTGGACCTTAGGGGCCACAAGCTAAGGCGAGAGCGCTCTGCAGAGTGAATCTACGAGCGCCCCCGCGCTGGGTTGCCGTGGGCGGGGGCCTCATCGGCATTCAGCGAGAGTAAGCCCCCGGGAAACGGATAGACGCGGTACGGTGCGAGTGTGGCCCTGCGGCATCCCCCGTCCGCAGGGCCACACTGCTGTTCGCGTGTGTGAGTGTGCTGGTCAGCGACTTCGGCTCGCCTGAGGTCTGGCGACGGTCGTCGCGATGGCCGGTGCGGTAGCGGTGAGACGCGGAGGCTGCCGCTGGACGCTGGGGCTGAACCGCCGCGTGCCAGCGCCGTGCGCGAGTTCCTCGGCCAGGTCGGCGATCATGGGGGCGGGTGCGTAGGGGGAAGCGTGGATCGTCCAGGTGGGCTGGTCGATGGTGGGGCCGGCCCAGATGCTCCAGGTGGCGAGGTTGCTGTTTGGTTGCTGGGCGGCGAAGGCGTCGAACTGGACACCGGCATCCTGGGAGGCGTTCGTCCAGCGGAGCCAGCGCCCGTCCACGGTGTGTTGCCATCCGGCGTCAGCGAGGGGTTTCGTGGCGGCGGTGACGGTCTTCTCGTCAACGGGGCTCCCCAGGGCGGTGTCCCATCCGTCACCGTCGGCGAGGTGGTTCAGCAGAGCCTGGAGCATGGGGGCGGGGGCAGTGCCCGTGGCGGTCAGGTGCCACATGCGGTCGGACACTGGCGTCTCGTACGCGGCCACGGTCCAGGCGGTCTCACCGGGGTGGGCTTCGTGGACCCGCTCGATGCGTAGGGTCTGCGATTCGTGGATGGCGTGGGTGGTCTCGTCGGACCAGGTGCGCCATTTCTCCCATTCGCCGTGTGCATCGAGGAAGGCGTCGAGGAGGGCGTCGTGGTCGCCGGCATCGGCCAGGTAGGCCGGAACGGTCTCCGGCTCCGGGCGGGCCGGTTCGGGCTTGGCTGTGGTGAGGGCGAGCGGGGTGCGGGCTTCGGCGGCGGCGCGTTCGGTGTCGGTCAAGGGTGCTGGGCCGGGGCGCATGTCGGAGCCGTGGACTTTTTCGAAGGCGAGCAGGGCTTGGGCGGGTGAGTCGAAGGTGTCGGCGACTTGCCGCAGGTGGTCCTCGCCGTGGAGGTAGACGGACTTGCCGTTGCGGTGGAGGTAGGTGCCGACCGCAACGGTGGTGTGGCCGTTGTGGGCGTGGGCGTGGATGAGCAGCTGGCCGTGGCGGATGTCGTCGTGGATCTTCTGGGCCTCGGCTGAGACCTCGCGGATTTCGCTGCGGGTGCACCAGGGCATCGGGTAGTTGGCCCAGGTCCATTCCTCGTCCATGGCCTTCTGGAGCTGAGGGGTGATCGCGACGGTGATGCCTTCGGCGGTCAGGTGCTGGGCTGCATCCTGGGCCCAGTAGGGCTCCTCGTGGTCGATGCGGACCAGGACCAGGACGTTGTCGGCGATGACGGTCCAGTCGGCTGCCTCCAGGCCCAGGTGGGCAATGTGGGCCTGGGTGCCGGTCAGGGCGGCGGTCACGGCGCTGGGATGGGTGGGGTGGGTGTCGAGGTGGACGCGGGCGTCGATGGGGAGTGTGGTGGTCACGTTGGGGTGTCGTCTCTTCTGCCGGTGGCCGGGTCTTCGGGTCCGGCCACCGGCGTATGCGGGGTGCTATCGGGTTGCTCGCGCGGTGCGGGCGATGTGGGCGGCCGTGGTGGTCGGCGGTCCGGCGCGAGTGGTGGGCGCGGGCCGCGGTGGTGGTGTCGGGACCGTTCCGGTGGCGTGCTGCCAGCGGGTGCGGACGGCGCCGATGTCGGCGAGGGATCGGCGGGCGCCGGCGACGAGCTGGAATGGGGTGTTCGCCGGGTCGCCGGCGTACGCCTCGATGCGTCGGCCGGTGTGATCGGCGGTTGCCAGGAGGGAGCGCTGCAGGGCGCGCTCGCCCCAGTGCTCCACGGCACCGGCTGGTTCGGCCAGCAGGCGGAGCACCTCGCCCGGTTCGCTTCCGTCGTCGAGCAGGCCGCGCTGTTGGGCCTCCCACAGGACGGTGACGGGGTCGACGGGCTCGCGGCGGCGGGCCAGGGCGGTCAGGCACTGCCACAGGCCGGCGTGCAAGGGCAGGGTGAGGTCGTCGGGGAGCAGCCATCGGACGGACTCGATATCGGATGGGTGGGCGGTGGCGGTCGCGAGCAGCAGCCGCTCCTCCTCGACTGCCTCGATGTAGTCGGGTGGGATGGCTGGCGGCGGTGCGGGGGTGCGGGGCAGGACGCCGGCGCGCGGTGGGAACCGGCTCGCGATGTCGTCCACGACCGCGGCGAGCGCGTCGGCCTCGGCGAGCACCGTCTGGACGGGGTGGGGGAGGGAGGCATCGTGGACGGTCTGGACGAGGCGTTCGGCGGCCGTCTGCAGGCGGCGCCGGGCGTGTTCGGCCTCGACCATCCGTGCGTAGGCCGGTGCGTGGCGGGGCCAGGGGCAGACTTGGATGAGGGTGTGCAGGTAGGAGGCGGTCAGTCCGCGCGCCTGCTCGCGCCCTGTGGCGAGCACCTGGTCGAGCCACTTGGTGTTCTTGGCGTGCTCGGCCGGGTCGGGCGGGGGCAGGGTGCTGATCGCTGCGTACAAGGCGGCGTGGGCGGCATTGGAGAACGAGTTGCCGGCGATGCCGGTCACGTCGGTGAGACGGTGCGGATCGAGGAGGAGGGCGCCGAGGAGGGCCTGCTCGACGTAGTACACGGGCGGCGGCGGATGCGTGTCGGGCAGGTCGTCGAGGTCGCCGTCCTCGTCAGGTTCGGGGGTGCGGGGCATCAGGCGGTGAGGGTGAAGTCGTTGGGGTCGAGGGTGACGCCGAGGTGCGGGGCGAGGAGGTGGCCGGCGAGCAACGGCGGTACGGCGTTGCCGATCTGGGAGAACTGCTGGCCTTTGTTGCCGGCCCACGGGTAGTCGGCGGGGAAAGTCTGCAGGAGGCCGGCCTCGCGGGCGGTGATCCGGATCGGCTCCGGCACCGCTGGCGCGTCCGTGTCCTCCGTCGGCGCGAGGGCCGGTGCGGCGACCCAGGTGCACTCGTTCGCCCGGTGACCGAAGAACAGCGTGCCTGCCGGCTCGGACAGCGGACGGATGGTGGCGTTGGCCTGGTTGTTGTTGCGCAGGGACCAGGACCAGCGGTGCGCCTCGGCGGTGAACGTCGGTGCCGGGGCAGTAGCGGTCCGGTTCTCGCGGGTGCCGTGCCGGGCGGCCCATCCGGCTCCTTCGCGGCGGGACTGCAGGACCACAGCCTCCGGTCGCGGCATCCAGGTGCCGCGCTCCCGGGCGTCGGAGAGCGTCTTGCGGGAGCCTGAAGGGAACGGTTCGGGCCCGCCGCCGGGTCCGCCGCCGGCGCAGACGGTGGGGACGGGTCGGTCGGTGGCGCCCCAGCCGAGGGCCTCGGCCATCGACACCCATCGGTCACGGCCTGGCCCGAACAGGCTCTCCGGCTCGGCGGTCTGGGCGTGCGTGGGTGGTGGGGGCTGGGCGGTGCGGACGCGGGAGGCGAGCAGGATTGCCCGCCGCCTGGTTTGCGGTACGCCGAAGTTGGCGGCGTTGAGGATCCCGTACCAGACCGAGAACCCCCATCCGCGCAGCACGGAGGCGTACTGCTTCCACAGCGGCAGGACGTCCGGCACTTCTTCCATGGCGACCCAGTCGGGCTCGCCGACGGTGTTGAGGGCGTGGAGGTAGCGCATGGGCTCGGCGGCCAGCAGCGAGCGCTCGTCCCGGCAGGCGGTCAGCAGCTTCTCGCGGGTGTCGCGTCCGGCGGCGAGGTCCGCCACTGCCTGGTGCACGAGCGGCTGGTCCACCAGGCCGAGGCGCTTGCCGGCCATGGACCATGCCTGGCAGGGCGGGCTCGCGATGAGCCCGGCGGTCTTGCCGAGGAAGGGCCAGACGGGATATAGCGCCACGTCGGTGCGAATGGTCAGCTGCCCTGCCGCCGCACGGGTCTTGCAGGCCCACTCATCCCATTCGAGGCCCACGTCCCGTGCGCCGAGGACGTCAAGTGAGTGGCTCCATCCGCCCGGTCCTGCAAACAGGTCCAGGATGGTCAAGAGGCCAGCCCGAAGTCGTCCTGTGCCGGCTCGACTTCACCGCGGCACGCCCACGGGGAGCAGCCGTCGGCGACTCCTTGCTCCAGCTCCTGAAGGTCAGGTCCGCTGTCGGTGAGTTCTTCCTGCATCGCTGCCCATTCGGCGGCGGTCACGTGATCGATGGGGGCCTCGCTGAGAGGCACGCGGGAGCGGTGGAGAAACGCCTCGCCAAGCAGACGGTTGCCGGTGGCGTTCGCGCGGGCATTTCCCTTGCGGATGGCCGCGTCGAACTCCACCACGTCCTCCCATTCCCCCGGAGAGTTGTCGCGGATGTGGCGCCACTGGGCGTTTCCGTGGAAAGGGCAACCCAAGCAGCTCGATTTCGGGGTGTCGGCCAGGCCGAGCGACGCCAGGTAGCGGACGCAGTCGGACCGTGACCAGCCCATGTCTATGAGCGGGTGCCAGTTGCGCATGTATTTGACGTCGGCGTCCTTGGCCCGGTGGAATTCGTCGGTGGAGATGCCGACCCACTGCTCGACGAAGACGCTCTTGGGGATGCGTGTGGGATAGGGGTAGCCGAGTAGTTCGCGGACCTTTTTCTTGATCGGCTTAATTTTATATTCCCCGGTGCATTGGCGCCTGGTCATACCCGGATTTCCGTCCTTGTTCAGGACGTAGAGCGGCATCGACGCAAACCTGTGGTCGGGGTCCAGGGCATCGTTACGTATGTTTCCGGACGATACGCGGAGAACGGGTATGCCTGCGGGTCTGGCTATTTCTCGCTCCAGCCGGTCGAGATGGGAATAAACGGCTCTCGGTTCCCAGCCCGTGTCGGCGAAAATTGCGTAGTCGACCTTCGGGAGTATGCCGTGTGCGGAGAGGGCGAGCATGGCGCTGGACTGGATACCGGCACCTAGTGAAATTGCCCGGAAGGCAGGGAGTTCGGAAATGATCGGTCCTGGGGGTGAGGAGGGTGGTGGGGGCTCGGTTCGGCGGCGAGGCGGGCGATGCGGTCGCTGATGAGCGCGGGGTGGCGGATGGGCAGCGCGTGCGTGGTGCGGGGGAGGATCTCCAGGCGAGCGGCAGGGAGTTGGGCGGCCAGTTGCTTGGTGTGGGCGGCGGGGATGTGCCGGTCGTCCGCGCCGGCCATCAGCAGCAGCCGCTCGCCGAACTGGTTGAGCACGGTGGCGTCGCGCGGCTGGTAGCGGCGCAGGCACTGCCACAGGTCGGCGAGATCGCGGGTGTGGGTGTGGCGGATGCCGTGGCGGCACCGCGGTGGCCCGTCGGCCGGCCGGTCGGGGTGGGGCGCGAGGCTGTAGGGGTGTGTGGTGGGCAGCCGGCGCCGCAGGAAGTCCACCGTGCGGGGCGCCCGGGTGCAGGTCAGGGCGGCGAGGCTGCGTCCGGCGGCCAGGAGCCAGGCGCGCGGGTCGCGTCCGGGCAGCACGGTCGCAGCGCGTGCGGTGGCCGACAGCAGCACCATGCCCCGGATGCGGGCCTGGTGTTGGGGATGCAGGGCGGCGAGTTCCTGCAGGACGAGGGCGCCCAGGGAATGGCCGGCGAGCACGAGCGGCCCGGCCAGGACGACGCGGGTCAGGATCTGGTGCAGGTCGTCGGCGAGCTGCCGGATCGTCAGCGGTGCCTGGCCGCGCGGGGTGTGACCGTGCGCGCGTTGGTCGTAGCGCACTACGCTCAGGCCCAGACCGGTCAGGTGCCGGGCGTGGACGCGCCACAGGTCCGCGGTGACGGACGCGCCGTGCACCAGCACGACCGTCGCGCCGCCGGGACGCGGGCGCGCAGGGGTGTCGCGGTAGGCGGACAGGCGCGTGCCGTCCGCGGCGGAGACCGACAACACCTCGGTGGCAGAAGGCGGGTTGCGCACAGGTAGGACTTCCAAAGGGGGGATCAGTAGGGGGCAGCCGTTCGCCGTCCGGGCCGGGTTGGTGGAACTGGCCGTTCGGCACCTCACTGCGCTTGCCGCCGTCCTGGGGGCGGGCGGATATCGGGGAGGCGACCCCCAGCGGCCGGGCGGGAAAGTCAGCGGCGTGATCGTGTGGGGTTGGCAAGGCGCAGGTGCGCCGGCGTTCGGGCCACGGGGACAGCGCTGACCGATGACCGGGCGGCGGCGCGGGCAGCTTGAGTTCGGGGGCCGGCCGCCGCAGAGCGAATGGTCAAAAGGGCAAGCGGCGCTTGCGCATGGTGCAGTGCTCTGAGGGGAAGCGGGTGGTGGTCAGCGGCTGCGCCGCTGGACCTGTGTGGTGGGCGGCGGTGCGGGGGCAGCACCGGGGCGGGATGGTGCCGGTGGGATGTCCTGCGGGGTCGCGATGCCGAGGCCGATGTGCACGCTGATGCCGTCGGCGTAGAGGTGGGCCTCGGCACGGACAACGGCACTGAGCGCGTCGCGTTCACCGAGTCCGGGTGGCAGTGCGTGCTGTTGCATCTCCCCCGCTGATATGAAGCCGTGCTGGACGAGAATGGCGTCGGCCTGGCCCGTGGCCGCGGTCGCGGTGACCGCGTGGTGGGTGAAGCGGATGGTCACGTCGGGCTCGCGTGACGGGGGTGCGCCGGCCTGGCGCGTGGTCCAGGCGCGGTCGACGAGGTCGTGGGTGTGGGCCAGGAGTTCGTACATCGCGATTCCGGCGCGCTCGTGCGCGTCCAGCGCGGTGCCCGGTGGCAGCAGGTAGAGCGTGCGGCCGAGGTGTTCACGGGTGAGGAACCCGGCATCGGTCAGCAGCCGGTCGGTGTCGCGTATGCGGCGGTTGAGGACGACGAAGGTGTGCCCGTCGTCGGTGGACCCGATGAACACATCGGGGATGTCCAGAAGAGACAAGGTGGTCCAGGGGTTTTCGGTGGGCGGTATGCCGGGCGGCGGGTGGCGGGGTGATGACCCGATACGCCTTCCTGTGCCCTTAGCTCCGTACTTCGCGGGCTACTAGCGGGGACGGATTGGCTGGGGAACGCAGGCTGTTCAGCGGCGGGGTGCGCAGCGTAGTGAGGGCTTCGCGTCTGGGAATTGCGCCGCGGCGCGGCCCTGGTAGCCGGTCAGCTGAGGCAGAGTCTGGGGGACAGCGGCGATGACCTTGATCGCGGTCTGTCGAGTGAACTGCGCCTTCCAGAACGGCTCGTGGTGCGCGACTGGTCACCACTGCCCTCTGGAGCGGCGGGAGGTGAAGCTCACGAACAGGGAGCCCTCGGGGCTGCTGACGGTTGATGCGTCCGGTCACGCTCGCGCTCGTTCGGCCAGCCGAAGAGGCGGATCAGCGGGTGGACCGCGTTGGCGAGCCGGTCGGTTCCGGCGCCCGCCAGATGGCGAGGCGGGACCAGGACGCGGTCCTGGGGTGCGAAGTGTGCGTCACCGGTGCGCTCTCTGCACCGCAGGAGTCCTGGGGACGGCTTTCGCGGGGGTAGTCGCACTGGCTGCGGGGCGCGGCTTGGCCAGGGCCTGCCGCCCGTGCTCGGTGACGGTGATCCTCTGCCCGTGGACCAGGGAGGTGCTGGTGTCCCAGCCGACGAGCCCGCGCTTGTTCAGGGCCCGGAAGGTGGCGATCGAGACGCGGGTGCCGTCGTCGGCGGTGACACGGGTCATGCCCAGCCCTCGCTGCGAACTCTCATACAGCCGCCCTCCGCCGAGGGCGAGTGCCTTGAGGGCGTCGTACTGGGCGCGGGTCAGCGGAGGGCCGGCAGCCCGCTGCGCGGTAGCCGCTCCCTCCCGTGTGGCGGCGAGGTCGCGGGTGATGCCAGTGGCGACGTAGTGGCACCCGGTCGCACTCAGGTCGAGCTGGTGGGCGGCGTCAGCGAGGTGGCCGGTCATCTTCGGGATGGCCTCGGCGTGGCGAGCGGTGCGCACCGACGCGTCGCCTGCCGGATAGCCCGGGAACGGCGCACCCTCATAGGGGTTGGCGTGCAGCGCGCCGACGAGGTCTTTGCCGGCCAGGGAGGAGGCGACCACGACCGAGGCCAGGCACTCCAGGCTCGCGCGGCTGCCGGCGACGCTGGTGTACGTGCTGGAGTCGAGCGCGCCCAGGCGGACGAGGACGGTGGCCGTCAGGTCCTGGGTCATGAGCAGGAGCGGGCTGATCTGGCGCAGCGCGTCGGTGCCGGGGGTGTAGGAGACGCCCCGAACGCGAGCGTGCAGGGCCTCGAAGTCGCGCGCCAAAGTGCGGAGTTGTTGTGCGTGTTCTGCCAGGTCGAGCAGGGGCATGGGGCGGTGTGGCTCCGGAGGGTCGGTCAGTGGCTTCGGGTGGCCGTCGTCGCGGCGGTGGGGGCGGGCGCGGGTGTCGTGCCGGGTGGTCTGGCGGTGGTCGGGCGGCTTAGGACGGCGGCCAGGGCGGTGGTGCCGGCGGCGGTGAGACGGACTCGGTCTTGAAGCGGTCCGCCCGTGTAGGCGGAGGACGCGGAGTTCGGGACGCGCTCGGCCAGAGCGTTCGCCTCCAGCGACCGCAGGGTGCCGATGAGCACGCGCTCGTCGCGGTAGTGGACGTACTGCCTTCCCAGGGAGCGGGTGGCCACGACGTGCCCGCAGGCGATCTCCCACAGGGCGGTGCGCTGCGTGGCGGTCAGCTGGTGGTCTGGAGCATCGGTGGTGCTCCAGCGTCGGCGTCGGATTTCGTGGGCGATGCTGTCGGCGCAGCTCATGGCGGCTGCGGGGGCCAGGGCGGTCAGGGTGCGCGCCATGGGAAGACGGTGGTCCGTGGAGGCGCTGCTCAGGAAGGCGAGCTGCTGAAGACGGACCACCGCGTCCGACAGCTCGTGACTTTCGTAGAGGCGTTCGTCGGTGACCGCTTTGATGGCGGTGCGGGTCGCGGAGGCGAGTCGCTGGGCAGAGGCGACGTGGGCGTGGGGTGCGGATTGCGATCCGGCTCGCAGGAGGCGGTCGAGCGTGTCGTTGTGCTGCACGTACTGGTCTGCGAGCAGCATGAGCCGTTCAACCGGCGTCGGTGGCGAGGCCACTTCAAAGAGAAGGCCATCGGTGGGTGGTGACGTCATGCGCGGCGCCGGATAGCCGGGGCGGGCAACCGGGCTGGGATGGGTGCGCTTGCAGCAGCGGAGGTCCGCGGTACCTCCAGCGCGGTGCGGGCTGCTGCCAGGGCCCGCCTGGCGTCGTCGAGGTGGATCCTCAGGCGGCTGTGGTGGTCGAGCGAGTCGAGCTTTTGCTGGAGCGTGTCCTGCGCCGTGGTGGTGAGGGTGATGAGCGGGGCGAGGGCCTGGGTGTAGCGGGCGATGGCCCGCCCGACGTGGCCAGCGCTCGCGCCGAGGGTCTCGGTGGGCGGTAGGTCGGCGATGTTCAGGGCCAGCTGGTATTCGACGTCGGCGGCCATGCGGGCGGCGAGGTGGCACAGTAGATCGATGTGCCGCGTGGCGTTGAACAGGCCGGTGCCGTCCACGGTGATGTGGTGGTCGCGGATGTCTGCGGTCACGGCGTCTACGGCTTGGCGCGGGGACATCTCGTCGAGGTCGGTGGGTTCGTAAGTGTGCAGGGCGTCTCCAGGCACTTGGTTGAGGGGGCTTGCCACAGGAAGCGGGCGATGTGGTCGTTGCCGTGGCCGGCCCGGGGCCGGGAGAGGGTGTGCCATCCGGCCCTGGGCGGGGCGGCTGGCGATCAGGTGCCATCCCGCGCCGCGCAGGCACGCGCCGCTCTCGCCCGCCTGGGTAAAGGTGATCAGGCGCTGGTAACCGAGGGCTTTCGCCGCGCGCCACGATGCTCCGTACAGCAGGGAGTTGGCGTTGCGTGCGCCGTCGCTGGCGGTCCGGGTGACTTCGACGGTGGTGCCGTCATCAAGGTGTCGGGCAACCGGCCGGCCGACGATGGCCACGGCGCGCAGCGTGCCGGTCTCGTCGGCGGCGCCGACGGCGAAGATCTGACCTGCGGGCGTCGGGTGGTGGCGGTGCCAGGCGCGCACGAAGTCCTTCGCCTCACGTGAGCGCACCGGCACCAGATGCAGCCGGACGGCGCTCACACGGCCTTCCCGAAGTCGGACTGCGTCGGCGCGTGCTTCGCCACGGCGCGGGCGGTGATCGCCCTGGACGCGCGGGCCGACGCCGCGGACAGCTCCTCAGCTCCGGGCTCCAGGTACCACGGGCGCAGGTCCAGCATGGCGGCCCTCATGCCGGTGGCGAAGCAGAGCGCGGTGCCCTTGGGGAGGGCGCGGATGGCGTCGGCGGGCAGGATCCGTTCCTGCCGCATGCTGACCGAGGTCGACTTGCCGGACTCCGAGTGCGAGGTGGAGGTCGTCTCGACGTCGTGGTCGCCGATCAAACGGCTGAGCTTGTCCGCGAAGTCCGGGTCGTCGATCCCGGAGCCGATGACCTTGACGGTCGAGGCGGACCACATGGCGTCCATTCCGGCGTCCGACCACACTTTCTGGCCCTGGCGGTAGGACTGCAGGATGGTGATCGGGATGATGCCGCGCGATCCGAGGTGCGAGTACAGGTCCGGCAAGTCGCTGATCTTGCAGACGTTGGCGGCCTCGTCGAGGATCGCGAGCATGGGCGGGTCGAGCCGTCCGCCGGCGCGTTCGGCCTGCGCGGTCGCGGCACGCATCACCGAGTCCGCGCACGCGGCGATCAGCGCCGAGGCGCCGCCGCCGCCGTCCTTGCTGAGCAGGAAGAGCGTGTCGGTGGAGGTCACGAACGCGGACGGCTTGAACTCAGCGGTGTCCTTCTGCGGGGTGACCCATGCGGCGATCTCGCTGTTCAGCAGCGCGGCGGCGTACTGGCGGGCGGTCTCGTAGATGCCGTCCCTGGTTTCCGGCGGCCCCTCCACGGTGCCCTTGAGCTGGGCGGCGACGGCGGCGAATTGGTGGTCGCGGAGGATGTCGAGCGGGGTGCGGTCGGCAGGGAAGGCCAGCCACTGCATGACGTCGGTGATCGGCCGCTCGTCGAGGGCTGCGGCGAGGAAGAGCTGAGCGAGGATGTTGGATCCGGCCTTGGACCAGAAGTCGCCCTGCTGGCTCGCGTCCACCGAGGCGGCGAGGAAGTGGCCGGCCAACCGCCCGGCTCCGTCCAGGGTTTTGGCGTCCGCCAAGGGGTTCCACCACATCTCGCGTGCGGCGTGCGCGATCTGCTGCGGGTCCATCGACCACACCTGTCCGACGCGGGCGCGGGCGTCGTAGGTGGCGGTGAAGGCGTCGCCGGCGGCTTTGTTCGAGGTCAGCAGGACCGGGCCGGGCGCGGCGAGAATGGAGGGGATCGCGAGGCTGGTGGTCTTGCCCGAGCGGGGCGCCATGATGGCGACGGCCACGTCCTCGTAGCCCATGCGCACCTCGTGCTTGGTGCCCTGCAGGTTGCCGAGCAGGATGCCGGTGTCGCGGGCCTCGATGTGCTTGGCGTCCTTCAGGCTCGGGCGCAGAGAGCGGGCCTTGTCGGTGATCGCCTTGGCCATCAGCGGCTCGATATCCCGCGCCTTGGCCATGCCGGCGATCTTCTTCTTCCGGCCGCCGCTGCGGTTCTTGTGCCGGGCCCACAGGACGCCCACCCCCGCACCGAGGGCCAGGAGAAGGACAACAGGGACGACGCGGGCACCGATCAGCAGGGACGTCTCTCCCGCTTTGGGCCACAGCTGATCGGGGTGGAGCAAGGCGCTGGTCGGCTGGTAGGGGGCCCAGTCGGCGCCGGTGAGGTAGGCGGTGACGTTGCCGGACAGCCAGGCGAGGTGAGCGAGGGGGACGACGACGGCGAGAACGCCGATCAGGAGGCGCAGGACGAGGTCGTACCCGTCCGTGTTGCTGTTGGAGGAGGAAGGGGGCAAGGGCTACGTGCTTCCGGGTGGGGACGGGACGGGGGCGGAGGGATCAGCGGCTGCGGTGGTTCTTGGCTAGCGGCTGTCGCGAGCGGATCGGATTCGTCGGCGAGGTGGCGTGCCGGGCAGCGAGGGAGTGGACGCGTTCTTCCAGCGCCCCGGCCACATACACGGCGAGCACTTCCGTGGTCCTACAGGTGACGACGTTCGGGTCGCGGGTCGGGAGACTGCGCCCGCTGCCGATGCGCGGTACGGGCTTCGGATCGGCGAGCGCAGCGGTGAACGCGGCGACCATGTACGCAGGAGTGTGCGCGCCGAAGCGGGCCTGCCACACCGGCCGGTCCGGGCCGAGTGCGGCGGTGAAGAACCAGGCGCCCGGTTGGGCGGGGTCACCGCCACCGGCCAGGTGGCGCGGGGCGATGAAGTCGACCTCGACAGTCTCGGGAGCCAGGGGCATGGTCACCTCCGTGCCGGGGTTCGCCGGTCGGCCGCGGGAGCCGGCGATGGTGCAGGCGCCAGAGGTGAGGGGGCGCTGCGGGCAGCGGCGTTGATCTCGCGGAGTGTCTTGCCATGGGTGGCCCAGTCGTCGAGGTAACTCCACGATTCGGCGTGGTACTCGGCGAGGGCGTCGGCGAAGGCCGTAGTGCCGGGCTTAGCGGTGGCGGGAAGGGCGTCTCGGGTTTCCAGCCACTGCTCGTGCAGCTGCTCGAGCCGGTCGAGGGCGGCGTGCAGGACACCCAGCTGGTAGACCCAGCGGCTCTGCACGGTACCTTCCGGCAGGCGGCCCAGTTGCGTCTCCGCTGTGGCCAGCAGGTGACGGGCGCCGTAGCGGAGCGATTCGAACGCCTCGGCGGTGTCGGCGTCGCGCTGGCTCGCGCGCAGGCCGTAGGCGTGGTCGTCGTAGGGCCATCCGTCGAGGTCGGTGTGCTCGTCGGAGTAAACGTCCCAGGCGTCGAGGATCTTCTTGCTGTTGCTCACGTAGCGGTCGAGGTGACGGAGGGAGTCGCGGTGTGCGCGGTGATCAGCGGAAATGGGGTAGGAGTCCTGTCGGTTCAGCGGCGGGCGGCTGGCTGGGCGGTGCGGGCCTTCGCCGGGGTTCTTGCGGGTCTCGTCAGCTGTCGGCGGGCGGAGCGTGCCCGGGAGCGGAGCGACTCGATACGCGCGGTGTGCGCGTCGACCACCTGCTGCGGGCGCAGCGGGCTGGGCTCCTGCACGGCGCTGTAGTGGCCGGTGCGGTCGTACATGCCGCGCTGGAGCGGGCTGGCGTCGACCAGTGCGGTGAGGAACGAACCGACGAGGTGGGCGGGGGTGTGCTCGTCGAAGTAGGCGTGCCAGATGCGCGGGCCGCGGAACTGTCCGTGGCCGGGCTCGCGGGTCTCGACGTGCCAGGACGGCCGGTCGCTGAATTCGCTCAACGGGCGCAGTTCGATGTGGCACATGGAGTCGGGCGAGTGCGCCGTGCCGTCTACGTCGCGGTGCCAGCCCGCTGAGGTCACCGGCTGCCACGGGTCCGGCTGCTGTGGCGGCGGGGCGATGAGGGCGTCGGTGAAGGCGGCGAGGACCTCGGCGGGCACGAGTTCGCCGAACTCGGCGTAACAGCCCGGCTCGGTGTCGGTGGGCTCGGCACGCAGCCGCCACCATGCGGAGGTGGTGGACTGCGGGTCGAACTGGAGGCGGTGGCGAAGGTCGGGGCTGCGCAGGACGATCTCGGCGCTCAACGGGTCGGAGACGGCGCGCCATCCGGCGGCGGCCAGGCCGTGGGTGACGTGGCGGGCCTCTCCGGGGCCGGCGAGGTGGCGAGGGCTGGTGTCGAAGGGGATCTGCCAGGCGTGCTTGTCGGCGAACGCGGCGAGCTGCCGTTCGCTCAGCGGCACCGGCCGTACCCCCGCTCGCTCGCGGCGGTGCTGCCGTACAGGTCGCGGAGGTCGTCCAGGACGTAGTGGAGGGCGTGCTGGTCGGCCTGCTCCCACGCGGCCGTGCGCAACTCGGTGATCAGAAGGTCGACCTGCGCGGTACGCGGCGTGTCCGGGTGTTCCTGCAGGGTCCGGGCGAGGGCGCGCAGGATGTCGGCGAGCTGGACGGGCAGGCCCGTGTACTCATCGAGGAGGGGCTCGACGAGGGCGAGGGCTTCCACGGGGTCAGGGTTCTCGCGCAGGTAGTCGGTGAGGTCAGACAGGGTTTCGGTCGCGGCGTGGATGGTGTCCGGGGTGAGTGCGGGCATCGGGCTCCTTGGGACGGGTGCGTCGGGTCAGCGGCGGGTCCGGGCGCCGCCGGCCGGGGTATGGGTACGGGCGGTGGTGCGTGGCCGTGTGCTTCGAGCGCTGCCCTGGGCCCAGGTGGCGGCGCGGGCGGCCGTGATCCGGGCCTGTTGCCACGCACTGAGCTGGGAGGGCTTGACGGAGACTGACCAGGTACGGATCTGCGCGCTGTGCGGAACGCGTCCGCGCGGGCGCATCACGGGATCGGGATTGGCGAGTTCGGCCGAGAGGGCTTGTACCAGGTGCATCGGGGTGTTGGGCGTGAAGTTGGCCGTCCAGCCGTTTCCCTGCTGGTCCTTCGCTCCGGTCCACCACATCGCCGTGCCGTCGGGGCTGTGGTGGTACTGCATCCACGCGGTGCCGTCGGGGCTGGTCGCCATGTAGTGCTCGCCCTCGAAACGCGTGTGCCAGTTCTGCTCCTGCAACGGCGCCCAGACGTTGGGAGCGTGGGCGGAGCGGGGGCGGGTGAGGGCGTCGGTCAGGCCGGCGACGATCTCCACCGGGGTCTGCCGGCCCAGGTGCGCCGACCACTCGCCGCTGGGGCCGTCCGCTCTGCCGTGGATGGTCCACCCGCCGGGAAGGACGTAGGGGTCGTAGGCGACACGGACGGTGCGGTCCGGGCTCTCCATGAACAGAGGGCCGCCCGACTTGGACTTGTCCCGCCATCCCGAGGCGCGCAGGAACTCCGAGACGTGCCGGACGTCGCCGCCGCCGGCCAGAGCACGGGGCTGGACGAGGTAGTGCTGCTCGGCCTGTTCGTCTGGCCCCCAGCCCTGCCATTGCTTCTTCTTCACCGGTGCCGCCGGATGACGAGCGGTGCGGGTGCCGGGGGCTTCGCCGCGGTGGTGGCGGGCTGGGTGCCGACGTGCTGCAGGGTGTCCTTGTGTTCGTCCAGGTCGAGGGTGATGTCGTGCAGTTCGTTCGAGGCGCGGCCCAGGGCGAGCCACACCTCTGCGGGGACGGCGCCTTGTTCGGCCTGGTCCTTGGCGAACACGCTGCCGGTGGCGACGAGGTGGGTGATGCCGCCGAGGACTCCGGCGTCCGGGTCGAGGACGCGGGCGATGACCTGCGCGGCCTGTGGCGGGGGAAGCTGAGAGAGGTGATCGGCGAGCTGGCCGAGCTGGCGGGTGATCTCGTCGGCCAGTCTCACCGGGTAGGGGGCGGGGTGGGACATGCTCCTCCGGGTCAGGGGGATGGTCAGTGGTGGTGGCGGTGGCCGGCGCGCTGCGTCTCGGCGAGGACGGCCTCTGGGCGGGCGCCGGCCAGCGGGGAAGCGCGGTTCGGGCCGGTCGGGATGCAGGCGCGCAGGTAGCGGCGGAACAGGGCTGTCGCGAGTCGGGGTTGGAGCCGGTTGCTGATGGGTGGGGGTGTGCGGGCTGCTACGGGTTTCTCCGGGATCGAGCGGTGCGGTGGGTGGCCCGGCGAGGTGCCGGGGCCGCCCAGGGGTTTTACGGGGCGCGCCGGGCCTGTGCGGGGCGCGAGGGGGAGCCGACCGGTGCCGGGTGCTGTGCGGCAGGGCGGGCCGCGCGGGTACGTATGTCGTGCACGGCCTGCCGGTAGGTGGCTTCCTCGAAGACGTCGGGCGTGCAGTTGACGTCGTACCCGGCCAGGAGCAGGGCGGGGATGGCGCGGGTCGCCATGCGTTTCTGCTCGTCGGCACCGAGGTGTTCGGGCACGGTGTGCCAGATGTACAGCGGCGCGCCCGTGGGGTATTCGTGGCGTTCGAGGCCGAGCTGTTCCAGCAGGTCGTGGAGCTGGGCGGGGGCGCCGGTGGGGGTGTCGGCGTGGAGGGTGGTCGTCAGGGCCTTGATGTAGATCTCGACGTCCGTGCCGTACTCGTCGGCCAGGTTGGCCATGTGTTTCTCTCCGGGATCAACGGTGGCGGGAGGCCGAGGGATGGGCGGAGCTCGGCGGCGGTGTGAGGGCCGCCGGCTGCGGAGCCCGGGCGGCGTGGTTGCGGGCGTGGAGGATCACGCACGCGGCCTGGCTCATGGAGTTCGCGGTGTCCCTGAGTCGTGCGAGGGGTTCGGGTTCCTCGCCGGGGGCGGCCCCCTGGAGGGCACTGGCAGCGATCCAGGCCCGGACGACCACTTCCCTGGTAAGGGGCAGCAGCCCACTGACCGGGGCGGCGATCTCGGTGAGCACCTCGGCCACCGCACTGCTGGTCTTGGCGGCAGAGGCTCGCTCGGCGAGCTGGGTGAGGAAGCGCAGGGCCGCGTTGTGTTCGCTGTCCGGTGTGACCAGCGCGTTCAGGGAGGGTCGAGGTGGACGCTGTGACCGGCGGCGAGCAGGGCGTGCGAGGCAGCGGTCGCCTTCAGGCGCTGGTGCTCGACGGGCAGGCCGTGGGGAAGCCGCCGGTTCGCTGGAGAATGTAAGCCGCCTTCTCGGTGCCGCCGATGGCGACGACGAGGCCGGTGCGGGGGTCCTTGGTGATGGTGATGTACTCCAGCACCCAGAACTCGGGCTCCGTCTGCTTCATCGAGCCCTGGTGGCCGGCGCACGACTGCCGGCCGGGGAGGGCGGTATGGAGGCTGGGGCGGAGGTGGGCGCGGTCCGGCCTGCGGGGTGCTGGAGGGCGGTGCCGATGCCGAGTGCGTCGAGTTGCGGGCCGAGTTCGCGCAGGGCGCGCGCCTGCGCTCTGGTGTCGTCGTTGTTGAGGCGGTAGATGCCGCTCTGCGGGTCCTGGACGAAGCCGTGGGCGACGAGGATCGCGCCGGCACGGTCGTCGACGGGGGCGGTGGCGACGCTGCCGTCCGGCTGCCAGGTCAGGACGACCCGGTCCGGCTGGGAGGGCTGGATGCCACCCAGGGCGTTGTGCCGGACCTGGGCGAGGGCGCTGTCGTAGCGGGCGAGCAGGTCGCCGGCTATCTGCTCGGCGCTCAGGAACGGGTCGTCCGCCAGGGCGATGCCGTTGGGCTCGGGGACGCCGCGGTACGCCTCGTCGGGCAGGGCGCGGGGGGCGACGGCGGCGATGAGGAATCCGTCGCGTTCGTCGTGCCTTTCCAGAAGGACGAGCTGGGCACCGTCGGGGCGGCTCAGGACGGCTGCCTGCCGCAGCGGGTGCTCGGCGAGGGACGCGGCGACCAGGTCCAAGTCCCAGATGCGGTCGGCCAGTTCGGCGAGGTCGTCCTTGGCCTCCGGCGGGAAATGAGTGCTGGTCCAGGTGTCGGGGAGTTCGCCGGCGAGGACGTCGGCGTACGAGGCGAGGCGCTCGGAGGTGTCGTAGTCGTGCATGGTGTCCTTGGGCGAAGTAGGGTCAGCGGCGCAGTCCGGCGGCCACGGGGGGCGGCGGGGCCGGGAGCGTGCGCGGCGGGGGCGGGCAGGCGCACACGGCGGAGCGTTCGCGTTCGGGGGCGGGGACCTCCCCGGTGCAGGTGCTGCGGCCGGAGTGCGGGGCGTGCCGGTCGGCGAGGGCGTTGCGGGTGTGGGCGACGTCGGTGCGGATGACGTGCAGGTGCTCGTCGACGAGGTAGCGCAACCGCCGTGCGATGTAGGGGTCGGCCGCCTGGTCGAGCCCGTCGTGGAAGTCGGCGGTGGCGGTGAGCACTTCCTCCAGCGCGGCGAGGATGCCGTCGTGGGCTGCGGTCAGCTCGGTCAGGGCGTCGGCCGCCTCTTCCGTGGTGGTGGCTTCGCGTATGCGCTCGGCGATGTGGGCTACGGAGGAGCCCAGCGGGAGGTAACTGGCCGGCCGGTTGTCAGTGTCGAAGTCCTCGTCGCAGTCGACGTGGTACCCGGCGGCCCGGAGGCGGGCGACGGCGTTGATGGCGAGATCGGACTCGCCGTCCTCGGTGAGGCAGGTGGGGGCGCGGTGGTAGGTCTCGTGGACGCGGACAACGGCGATGAAACCCGCGCGCTGCAGGACGCTGTGCGCCTCGGAGTCGCCGCCGCGGGCGAGGAGTTCGGCGGAGTGCGGGTCACGGCGGATGTCCAGGAAGCGGTCGGTACGGGGCAAGGAGACGTTTCTCCTACGGCGATCGGTGGGCGGTGTACCGGGCGGCGGGTGGTGCGGCGGCGACCCGGGGCTGGAGCAGGTGGGCCGCGGTGGTGTCCAGGTCCTGCTGGATGGCGTGGAGGCGGCGGGCGATCAGCTCCAGGCGGTGCGCCGTGTCGGTGCCGGCGGCGCCGGGCTGGCGTGCGACTCGGTGCGCGGTGTGCTCGATGAGTCCGCGGACCGTGGCCAGCGGACCGACTCGCTCGTCGGCGAGCTGCGTGAGGACGCTCGCGAGCTGGGCCGATGCCGTGGGCGCCGGCCGGAGGGCGGGCCGCGCCGTGGGGACGGAGCGCACGGGAATCAGGCGGAGGTCCTGCTCGATGCGGCGCGCCTCGTCCGCAAGGCGCCGCAGGATGTCGGCGGGCGGTGCGTGCCACGCGCCGTCGAGGCTGATCAGATTGGCGATCAAATCGAGGCGTCCGGGCTGCGCCTGAACGGCAATCCACCGGCAGCCGCGCTCCTTGCCGGGAATCTCGATGTCGGCGGCCCGCGCGAGCCGGTGAGCGATTTCAGCCCACTCGGGGCCGGTCAGCTCCCGGTCGTCCGGGTGAAGCCGGATGTCAAGGTGGAGGATCGCCCGCCGGTCGTCGTCCGGGCTGGCGGCGAACGGATGCTCCAGATACGGGTCTTCGAGGTGCTCGGCCCACTGGACGGACGTCCAGATCCTCTGCTCGTCGTCCAGGGTGAAGTAATCCAGGCCCGGCCAGTGGGCGACGATCGTGTATTCCGTCAGGCCCTCGTGAGGTGAGACCGGCCGCCCCAGCGCCTCGGCGAGCGGGCCGTGCGGCGTGTGGGTCCGCTCGTGCAGGCGGGGAATCACCGGCCACCCCGAACGTCGGCGATGTGCACCAACTGGTTGAGGGCGGTGGTGGTGTACCAGCCGCAGTCGATCAGCTCGTTGCGGTCGGCGTACCGCGGCAGGAGGGCGTCTTCCATGGCCCGCAGGTAGATCAGGCAGTCCGGGCAGCGGCGCGAGAGGTGTACGAGGTAGCGGGGGTGGCCGGTGACGTAGGACTGGGCGCCGCCGGTCGCATCACGCAGCCGCCACCCGTCCTCGTCGGTCGGGGTGTGCCAGGACGGGGCAACGATGCGCATCGCGTCGCCCCACAGTTCCCCGCCGGCCACCCCCTTCAGGACGACGACGGTGTCACCGGCCTGGAAGTGCTGGTGCGTGATGTCCCGAGTGGGGGTGAGCGGGTCGGGCGTAGGCGCGAAGGCCGACGTGGGCGGGGGCTGGGACATGGGTTCCTTCCACGCAATCGGTGGCGGGGTGGGAGGAACAATGGTCCGGAGGAACGCCGGTTTGGCTAACCGGCGTTTCCCGGCTATGTTCCCCCGCCGTCAGCGGAACGGGTTCTCCGTACCGCGGTCGTTCTCGCCTGCAGCGTCGAGAAGTTCGAGCAGGTCAGTGCCCTCGGCGTCGCGCTGGTCGATCCACCATCCGGCGGCGGTGATGGCGCGGGCCTTCTCCTCCAGCTCCGCCCAGTCAGCCTCGTCCCAACTCCCCTCCATGACGAGCGCGGTGTGCGCGGCCGTCATCAGCTGGTGGCGGGAGCGCTCGCCCCAGTCCAGGGCCTTGGCCGGGCCTTCCAACTGCGGCATGTCGAACTGCTTCGCCCACGCGACGGCAGCCTCCTGCTCAGCGGCGCGCTTGGCCGCGAGCCACTCCTTGGACTCGGTGTCGGCGTCGCGCGTTGCCTTCCAGCAGTCGGCGCAGTCCTTGGCTGAGAGCCAGCGGGCGAACCCTGCCCGCTTGTCGGCAGGACGGCCGGACAGGTCATGAACCACCTGGTGGGAGCACGCGTGCTCCACTGTCCAATGGGTACGGACGGCCATAAAATGGATCTCCTCAAAAGGGTTGGAAAGTGGGGGTGTTGCGCCCGGAGAGGGCGTCTTGTGCCGGCCTCGGAGCGGGCGGCGGTGCCGGCCGCTCTGCCAGGGGCAGAGCCACCAGGAGGGCCGAGTTGAGCAGGGCTGCCGGAAGGTGCACCGCGCTCTGGCCGTGGCGGTCCATGAGGCGTCCCTTGACCGGCTGGGACAGCGCGGAGGACAGCCCGTACAGGGCGCTGAGCAGCCCGCCGAAGGCGATGCTGCTGCCACTCGCGGTGGCCAACACAAGGATGGCGACGGGCGCCATGCCGTTGGGAAGTCGGCCGGTGAGGCTGCCGCCGAGGAGGCGGGCGACGTACGGGCTGCCCAGCACCGCGCCGTAGGAGATGCGCGGGGCCGGGGCCGGGGATGCGGTACAACGGGTGCTTTCTCGGTGCTTAGCGG
The DNA here is from genome assembly GCF_052543235.1 of Streptomyces sp. SAS_272. Lineage (NCBI taxonomy): Bacteria > Bacillati > Actinomycetota > Actinomycetes > Kitasatosporales > Streptomycetaceae > Streptomyces > Streptomyces sp. SAS_272. Next base: position 162,161 of record NZ_JBMNDR010000005.1, read on the forward strand.
TGGCGGGCGGGCGTGATGGCGCGGGGCGGCGGCGTGGGTGGTGCGGTGTCCACGGCCGGACGCGGGCGGACGCGCAGCACGGGGGTGCGGTGCGGCGGCAGGACGGCGACGGTCGCGCCGAGGTCCTCGGCCGCCTCCTCGACTTCGCGGGTGAGGAACTCGATCTGCCGGCCCAGCGCCGAGAGGCGGGCGGCGATCTGGCGGCCCTGCACGGTCGCCAGCGCGCTGGCGAACTGGCTGCTTGTTTCCAGGAGTTCCTGTAGACGGACCATCGGGCCCGGGGGGTAGCCGCGCTGGACGGCGCCGAGGAGAGCTTCGGAGGCGTCTCCTGCGGTCTGGCCTTCGACGACGTCGCGGATGAGTTCCTGCAGCGACACCTCCGGGACCGGCGCCGGGCGGTTGAACCGGGAGACGTCCGCGCGCAGCACGCCAGGCGGGACCGGGGCAGGTAGTACCTTTCCTGCCTCGTATTCGTGGGCGTAGTGCCCGATCACCTGCCAGCCTGGTGCGTCCGGGTCGCCTCGCAGCGCGACCAGCGTCGAGTCATCGTTCTCGATGAGGTGGGCGAGGGTGATCGGCTGCCCGTCGGCGGCGTACCACGACTCGGTCAGCTCCAGCTCGCCTCGCTTCTGCGCAGCCTGGGCCCTCTCGGTCCACATCCGCTGCTCTTCGTCGGTCAGCGGGGCTTTGTGGTGGTGGTGCTTGTTCTGGTCGGCGAGGTCGCTGGCGATGAAGCTGTGATCCGCCCAGGCGGCGAGGTGCGGCCACAGGGCCGAGTGCTGTGCGCGTTCGGCCGGGGAGCCGGGGGTGTCCGGCCGGTCGAGGGCCCGGCGGATCTCGGCGGCGGAGGCGGCCAGGCCGTCCAGCACGGCCCGCCACCCGGCCAGGTGCCGGGCGGGTGGCAGCTCGTCGAGCGCATGGCGGGCGGCGTCGAGCAGAGTGTCGGCGTGCGGGGCGAGGAGCGTGGTGTACGCCTCCACCGCCGCCCTGTTGCGGTGGGCTCGTGCGGCTGCCGCGGCGCCTGCGTGGACGATGCGACCGTAGCGGTCGCAGGCCATGTCGAGCGCGGCCTCGCTCTCGCGGTCGATGACCGCCATCCGCAGCCGGAAGTTGCGTGCACTGTCCGTGAGTTCCGGTGTCACCGGGACGGAGCCGTCCGGGGTCGGATTGCTCGCGGGCGTCATCGGGACCGTCCACTGCCCGAGGCCGTCAGGTGGACGGTCGGTGCGTAGGTGGGCTTCGGCGGGATCGGCCGGGCCGAGGGCGGGGAAGTGGTGGGCGGTGTGGCGCGCTGCGTCGTTCGGCCGGCTGCGGCTTGGGCGAGACGGCTGCGGCGCTCCTGGAGCCCGTTCGGCCGGACCGGGCGTGGTGGGCCGGCGGAGAGGGACGGGGCGGGGCGAATGTCGGCCTGCACGCTGTAGCCGAGGCTGCGCAGGTCGTGGACGGCTTGGCGGGTACGGCGCAGCCCATCGCGTTCCGGCTCGGTGAGCCGGTACAGGCCCGGCGAAAAGGGGACGGGCTCGAACTGCTCACGGACGAGGAACCACTCGGCCAGGTGAGGGGTGAAGCTCGGTGCGGCGGTTGCGACGAAACCGTGTTCGGGATGGGCACGGAAGCGGAAGTGGTCGGACAGAGAAGGATCCCTTCTTTCTACTGGGCAGCGGCGAGGGGACGGCGGATGGGTCGTGGTACGCCGGGCTGGTCTCAAGGGGGCGGGCTGGGCGAACGTCGGGGCCGGGCATGCTGTCGCTCCGTCGTCCCGTTTGGTGAATCCGGCCTGGTCCAAGGCTGTGTTGGCCCACTGGTACTGATCGCCGTGGGCGATGGTGGCCAGGGCGGCGGCGCGGCTGTAGGCGAGCCGGATCTCGGCAAGGGGGTTCGGGGGCATCCCGTGGTCTGCTGGCGTCGTTCAGTGGCGGTTCGGCTGCCGTGACTGGGCGGCGGCAGCTGGCTGGGCCCGTGGGCCGGTCGTGCGCGGTGTGGACGGCCCAGACGGTGCCGGGGTGGAGGCCGCGCGCAGGGCCGCGGCGGTGTGGCGCAGGCGTGCGCGGGCCGCGACGTACCTCTCGGCCGTCATGATCCGCAGGACTTCAGGGTCGTTGCGCAGAGGCGAGTGGGCGAGGTCCTCCACGGCCTCGCGCTGGAAGCCGGTCGTGGCGTAGGTCAGGGCTTCGGCGAGTGTGTCCAGACCTCGCGTGATACCGGCGGCGGCCCGGGCGAGCTGGACCAGGGCGACGCGTTCGGGCGGGTAGACCGTCTGCGGTGTGGTGAACCGTTCCTGCGCGTGTTCGATGGTGTGCTGCAGATGGTGGGCCAGCACGCCGATGTCGTCGGTGAGCGTGATCAGGTCGACGGCTTCGGGGCTGGTGGGGAATGAGGCGGCCAGTTCCTCCAGACGCCTGGCCAGATAGACGAATGTGGCCGGAGTGACGGAGGAAGACATCAGACCACCCCCGCCGCAGTGCTTGTCTCCCGGGCGCGGAGGGCGGCTCGCAGGCTGCCTCCGTAGTTCCACGCATGCCGCCGAGCCTCCGGCTCCAGGACGGCATAGGCATCCTGGCGGGTCATCTGGCCAGGGTGTTTGCGGTACCGGTAGACCGGCAGGGGAAGCAGGATCCCGGGGGCGAGGCTGGTGACGCCGAGGGCGGCGCAGTAGTCCTCGCCCTGGACGAGCCCGCCCATCGGAGCGGCGCGCACCAGGTCGGTGCGGGCGAGGAGCGTGGTCGGCCCGATGGGGATGGTTTCCGCCGGTGACTTCCAGTACGTCCACACGTCGCCGGCCTCGTGCCGGCCGGGCGGGGCGGGGCATCGCCACAGGGTGGTCGAGCCGTCGGGGTGCCGGTCCTCGCTCCATCCCGCACACCAGCCGACCCCCGTCGATTCCAGGATACTCAGCCGTACGGACATGGCGTCGTCGGTGAACTCATCATCGTCATCTGCCCAGTTGGTGTACCGGGTGCGGACATGGGCGAGGGCCAGGTTCCGGGCGCAGGCGGCGCCGACCGGGCGCGGCAGAGCAACCGTGCGGACGCGGGAGTCCTGCGCGAGCGGGTCGGGCAGGCGGTCCGGCGAGGCACCGTCGAGCGCGATCACGGCCTCCCACGGCACGGACTGCCGGGTGAGGCTGGCGTGCATGGCGGTCAGGTAGTCGAGCCGGTCTTCGCGCAGGCGGCTGGCGATGACGACGGTGATCAGGGGCAGGGCGTGCGAGGGCAGGGGAGGCTCCGGGAAGACGAGAGTGAACTAGCGGCGCGTGGCGGGACGCGGGGCGTGGGCCTTCGCCGGGGATGTAGCGGGAGCGCCCGGGGACGGCGTGCTGCGCGATGCCCGGATAACCGGTGCGGGGTCGAGGGAGGACCAGGCCGCCGGGTGGTCGTTGAAGGCGGTGCGCGGGTCGATGGCCCAATCCACGACCGGGCCGATGTCCTCGTGGAGGAGGCTGATCACCTCGATGCCCTCCTTGTGCAGGATGTACCCCCACTGCATGTCCTGCTCGTCTGCGGTCTCGTCGGTGACCGACATGCGCCGCGGCGGGGAGCCGTCCGGGGTGATCAGGTGGTCGAGGGTGCGGCTGGGCAACTGCTCGCCGCCGGTCAGCGCGGCCACGAGCGAGGGCGGGGCGCCGTCGAGGAGGTCGGTGCCCAGCTCGTCCCAGCCGACGGCGACGTCGTCGATGAGGTGACGGGACATGGCTTCCACGTCGCGTCCGAACTTGTACTGGTAGGCGGCCAGGAGCAGCGGCAGGTGGTGGCTGGGTACGCCGTCGAGCTGGACGTGGATGCCGCTGTATCCCGTGCCGGTGGTGGGGCGGGCGATGAAGGATCGTGTGGACAGGGAGTTCTCCGGATCGAGCAAGGAAGCGGGGACGTCGGGCGGCCATCAGGGCGCGCGGCGCGTCAGGGGTGGTGCGTTTACACGCGGTCCGGTCAGGAGGCAACCGGGGGGCCGGAGGCGTCGGTGCGGGCGCAGGTATAACCGATCAGTCGGGACGTCTCGGCCTTCGCGGGGACGATGGCGGCGTCGTTACACACGAACGTGTACGTGATGGAGGTGCGGGGCACGTCGTGGAGCCAGGCCCGGTCGTCCTTGCCGGGGTTGATCTGCAGGCCGGAGTGCGCGACGGCGTCGGTCTGGGTGTGCGTGTGGGAGAAGAGGATCAACGCGCCGCCGTCGGTGGTCTTGAGGGCGTAGGCGTCCTTGTAGCGGTTGGCGGCGCCGGCGAAGACGGTGGTGCCCTGGTTCCCGTAGCGGGTGCCGGTCTTGGCGTGAACCTCGATCTGCCGTTTGCTTGCCTTGGTCGGCGCGAAGACCTTCGTCCCGGTGTCCGTGCCTCCGGTGGCGAAGTTGTCGAGCACGGCTGCGCGTAGCAGGTCGGCGTCCGCTGCCAGCTGCTTGTTGCCGGCGGCGGGAACGGCCGTCGCGTACCCGTCCCGGTCAAGGGCGATGTCCGGCAGCTTCTGGCTGTCCAGGTCGACGACGGAGACCATCTCCCAGCGCTTGTGCTGGGGGCGTTCGGCGAACACTGCCAGACGCGAGGGTGCCTTGCCCTTCTGCTCCGAGAGCGCGGCGGCGAACCAGCGGTCCTGCCCCGCTTCCAGGCGCGGGATGTACAGCTCGGCGTTTGCCGAGTCGTAGGACCACGGCTTGTACGGCTTGCGGTCCGCTGCGGGAAGCCCTTCGATCTCGGTGTAGTCCGAGATGGACATCGCGTACAGCGGGCCGTCCTCGACCGTGTCGAGCAGGCGCCGGTCGCGGTCGGTGTTGGCCTCGTTGTTGATCTTGGAGTAGTGGGAGATCTGGGCGAGGGCCTCCTTCGTCGTCAGCGCCGGCTCGGCGGTCGGGGTGGGGGAGGCGCTGCTGCGGGTGGCCCTGGCTGTGGTGTCGGCGTCCGGGCTGCCGGAAGTGGCGCAGGCGGACGCGGTCAGCGCGACGGATACGGCAGTGAGCAGGAGGGCGGTGCGGCGTGCGGAGGTGTGCCGGGGAATCAGGAGGCTCCGGGAAATAGCGGGTTAGCGGGTACGGGATGCGGTGGCGGATGCCGTCGGCGGGGACGGCGCGGTCACGGCCGGTGCCGCCCGTGTATCGGCGGCGGCACGTAGTTGCTTCGCGGCGCGGGCGAGGCAGGTGCGGCTCTCACCGAGCCGGTCCACGAGACCCGGGTACGTGGAGGCGATCGCCCGGGTGCGGGTAGGACTAGGTGCTTGGTGGGTGAGGTCGGCGAGGAGGCCGAGGTGGTGCACGGCCGAGCCGAGGGCGGCGAGCGCGGCACTGGTGGGCTCGGCCGCTTGGGCGAGCGCGAGCGTGGTGCGGCGGTGGGTGGCCGTGACGCGGGTCGGGTAGCGGGCGGCGGCCCGGTGGCGGAAGGCGCTCTCGCCGACGAGGTAGGTCAGCAGGCTGGCCAGGTGGCGGACTTCGTCGTCCAGGATCTCGCTCAGGGCCGGGTCCGGTTGGATCTGGTCGGGGAGCGGGAGGTGGTCGGCCACGGCGTTGAGCCGGTCGGCCACGTCGTGCAGCAGCATCCGCTGGTCAGGATCGGACAGCGGGAACTCCAGGAGGGGTGGGGGCGTCTACCGCCGTGCTGAGGACGGCGTGCTCGCCGTCGGCTGTATGCCGGGCGCTGCTGTGGGCGGGCGGGTCGGTGGGCCCTCGGAGGCGGACAGATCGGTGCGGGACGCGGTCATGGTTTCCTGAGGCGCCGGGCGGCCTGGCGGTAGCGGGGCAGGAGCCGCCGGGAGACCGTGTGCGCGGCGCGGACTGCCTCGGCGGGGACTGCGATCGCGTGCGGGGCGTTGTCGTCGCCGAAGTAGTCGTGGGTGATGCCGTGCAGGGATAGCGCGCCGACGAGAACCTGCCCGCGGTGCAGCGGGCGGTCGATCACGACGAGCTCGAGGCGGTTGGGGCCGGTGAGGATCGCGGCGCGGGGAACGCGGAATTGCATCCAGGCACTGGCCAAAGACGCGTTGTCCCACAGGTCGTCGAAGAAGTCGAGCTGGCTGTCCGGATCGGCGAAGTCGGTGATGCAGGAAACCCATTCGCCGGGCAGACGGTGACACAGGCCGTGGGCGAGGGACTCCAGATCGCTGCCGGAGGTGGAGATGCGGACGGCCTCACGCTGTGAACGGCGGTACTCCCGTTGCTGGTTGTCGCGCCACAGGTCTTCGACGCGCTTGCCCGCAGCGGGAGAACCGGCGTCCGCGAAGATGCGGGGCAGGTGGTATTCCACGCCGATGCCTTGTCGGTCGGCATCGGCGAGGAACCGCGTGAGGCGGGCCGGAACGTCGTGGTCGTACCTGTCGTGGATCAGGATGGAGCCGAAGACGCCACGTGGGCGCCAGAAGCCGTGGTCGGTAAGGAGGGTGTGGGCTGCAGCGGGGGCGTCGTTGCTGGTGAGAGCGATGACACCGATCTGGTCGTGATCGCCGAGGCTAATGGCGGGCGTGGGCTTGTCTGCAGGTCCGTCAGTGTCGAACAACGCCAGGCTCGTGCGAGTGGAGTTGATGTCGGACGATGAGGCTCCGGCCGGTGACCCGCCATCGTCCGGGACGTGGCCGGTGTGGTCGAGCAGTTCGAGGGGCTCGGAGGTACTGCGCAGTTCGAGGTTCTGCTGCTGCGACCGGTGCGGCGTCGACTGTTCAGCGGGTTCTGGCACGGGGACCTCGTGGTGTCGGGAGGGCGGGGGCTACATCGCTTGTCGCCGTGGGCGGGTATTTCTTCGATCTCAGGGCAGCCTCGTGACCTGGCGGTACACGTCGTCGGAGGTCTGCTCGCGGAGGCGGAGTCGTCGACGGAGCGTCGGGGGCGGCGAAGGGGTGTGTGCCGCCGATGAGGGAGGGGCGGCCATCGAGTTCGTCGAGCCAGGTCAGGAGTTTGGGCAGGTTCTTGTCGGGCCCGAACGCGAGGTAGGTGCCGTCGGCACTGTCGCAGCCGAACCACTCGGCTATCCCCAGCCTGATCCGGGAGTTGACGCGGCCCATGTGCACGCCTTTGCCGCGGGCCTTCGCCTCGCGGGCCAGCCGTTCGGCGACGGGGCCGAGTTTCCACTCGGTCGATCCGGCCAGGAACAGGACGTCGAAGTCGTCCCAGGGCAGCAGCCCGGGTGTATCGCAGCCGTCCTGGGCCGCGTAGGCCGCGGGCACGCCGAGTTCGCGGATGCGGGCCAGCCACGGCAGGGACTCGGTGAGGGTGCCGGCGGCGTCGAACGGCTGGTCCGGGGCGAGCGCCCACAGGCAGCGATCCGGCCCGTACCGTTCAACGGTCCGGTGCAGCCAGGCGAACCATGCTTGGGCTCCGGGCCAGTAGCGGCCCTTGCCGTCGCTGCCGAACTTGGAGTTGTCACAGGCATACAGCGCACCCTCGGGGATCCGACTGCCTTGCGCCGGGGTGGTCATACAGCCGATGCGTCCGGCGCTCATCGCAGCCCGAATCTCAGGCCCCGAGGGAGTGCCGAGATAGCGCACCGTGTACCTCCCCGGAGGCGACGCCGACCGCCGTCCGGGCCACCTGCCTGCCGGGCGGAAGTCCACGACGTGGGGCCTGCGGCTGGTGGACCTCGCCATTTCGGGAAGGCGGCACATTCCTGGTCTTTGATCCGGGCGAGGGCGCAGTGAGTGTCGGGTGTGCCTGGTTCACCGGGTGCGGCCGGGCACGGGGGTGGTCGCCGTCGGTGGCCCCGGGCTCGGGCCCGGCGGGAGACCGGCCCGGGTGGTCCGGCGCGCGGGGGCCAGGGCACGCATGCGGTCGACAGCGGTGTGCAGGTCCTCGCCGAGACTGCGCAGGGTGGTCGCCGCGTCCTGAAGGTCGTAGTGGAGGTCGAATCCGTCGTCCTGCTCGGATTCCTTGGCCCTTTCCGCGGCTGCTTCGAAGAACTCGCCGAGCCGTTCCAGCAGGCCACTGGTGGGGTCCAGGATCTGCTGCAGCAGGGCGGCGGCGTCCGCAGGTGACTCGGTGGCGTTGAGCCGGTCGGTGAGAGCGAGGAGTACGTCGCCGTAGACGTAGACGAAGGTGCGGTCCGCGTTGCCGGAGACGTCCGCGGGCTCGGGGGTGCGGAGCGCCGGCTCGGCTGCGGACACGGGCGTACGGGCGGTGGGCGAGGAGGGAGTTGGCAGCAGTCCGAGCTGATCGAGGCGATGGTCGATCGCCTCGATCAGGGGCTGGGCGCTGCCGCCGTGCCGGGCTTCGGGCCGCTGGGGTGCACCGGGGTCGTCGGAGGGCGCCGAGTCGTAGAGGACCTCGGACAGCGACGGGTTGTCGGGGTGCTCGTGGGTCGCGATCCAGCCCTCCGGATTTCCCGGAGGGCGGTCGGAGGGGGGCTCCTGCGGCGGACCGATGATCAGGTGACTGCCGTCGGGGAGGGATACGCGCACGATGTAGGCGCTGAGGCCGAACTCGATGTCGCACTCCAGCCCGCGCTCTCGCAGTGGCGTGGTGATGTGCGCGTGGCGGCGCCACAGCTCCTGCCACCACGGCGTGTCCACGTTGCGGTGGTCGGGAAGCGGTGCGAGCGCAGCCGCGCGGCGGGCCTCTGGAGTGTTCTCCTGGTCAGCGGCCACGGTTCCTCCTGCGGGAGGCCGGCGTGCGGTGGGGCGGAGGTATCCGGCGAGCGGGGTCGGCTTCCGGGTTCGGCACCGGACTGAAATCGAGTTCGTACTCGTCGTAGGCGGCGATCAGGTCGTGTTCCATCTGGGCTTCGCGTTCGGCAACTTGTGCGATGAGGTCGTCGTGCTCGGCCTGGCAGTGCTGGTAGTCGGCCCAGTCGGCGTCGCTGAGGTGGGCGGGGCGGTTCAGAGGGCTCCTTGAAAGGGTGGGGCCGGTCCGGGTCAGCGGTGGCGACCGCGCGGTTTGGGCGGCGGTACCGGGCCCTGGCGGTGGGATGGCGTGAGGAAGAAGCGGTGGAAGTCGAGGTGGTCGGTGAGTTCCTGGACTGCGTCACCGAGCGCCTGTGCCGCGCGCCGCAGACAGGAACGCGCCGTCGCGTGTTCGACGACCATGCGGTTGTCCCGGAAGCTTCTGTCGTTCTCGCTGTGCGGCCGGGGCGGTGAGAGCGCGGTCTGTGCGGTCTCGGCGAAGTGCGGTACGGCCTGGCTCGACAGGGTGACCGCCGACGCCAGATGGGCGAGGATGGCGCTGCCGACACGGTTCGCACTGGAGGTGGTCCGGGCGAAGTCCGAGGTCAGCTGGACGACATCACGGGCGAGAGACTGTGCGCCGGCGACGTGCTGGAGAAGCGCGGTGTAGGACGGCGAGGCCGGGACGTGACCGGTGTCGTCCAGCAGCTCCCACTGCTCGAACGCGCCGGAGAGTTTGCCCCTCACGGCGTTGAGCGCGTCGATGAGGTGGAGGGTGGTGGCGCGCGGGATCAGTTCACGCCGGATATCAGGTTTCATGAGTCTTTTGCAGCTTTTGTACGCATTCGGGCGTCGGTGTCGAAGAGTGCCAGCTCGTACGCGTGCAGGAGGTGCTGCACGATGAAAGATCGTCCGGCGACTTTCCACAGGCCACGCCCTCGGTTGAGGTGGGCGATGGCGTCCATTTCGACGGAGGTCAGGCCGAGAAGCGAGGCGGCGGCGTGGAGTTGGTCGGTCTCCTGGCGGTAGATGATGCGGGTTGAGCAGTCGGCGAGGAGGCCCTCGGCCAAGGCCCGGCCTTGTGATCCGGCGTCGCCGGCGGTGAGCAGGTCGGACAGCCGGTGGATCACCATGAGGTTGGCGATGCCGAGGCCGCGGCTGAGCTTCCACTGGGCCTGCATGCGCTGCAGCAGGCCGACGTGCCGCATCAGCCGCCACGCCTCGTCGTACACGATCCAGCGCCGGCCGCCGGACGGGTCGGAGAGGGCGGATTCCATCCAGGCGCTCGCGCAGGTCATCGCCAGGACGAGGGCGGTGTCGTCGCCGGATCCGCCGAGACGGGAGAGGTCGATGGTGAGCATGGGCGCGTTCGGGTCGAAGGCGACGGTGGAGGGGGCGTCGAACATGCCGGCCAGATCACCGTGGACGAGGCGGCGCATGGCGTGGGCCAGGTCGCGTGCGGCGTCGCCGAGTTGGCCCGACATCATCCCGGCGGCCTCGTCGAGCGCACTGGGGTTGTTGAGGGTGGCGGCGACATCGCCGAGCAGCGGGGTGCGGCCAGTGTGGACGGCGCGGGTGACGACGGCGTCGAGGGCGACGTCAAGGGCGGTGTGCTCCATGGGCATCAGGTCCCGGCCCAGGACCGTCCGGGCCAGGGAGCCGAGCAGGAGCAGGCGCCGTTTGCGGATCTCGCCGACCCAGTCGGCCTCGGAGACGCTCTCGGGTCGCGGGGCCGCGTCCAGGGGGTTCAGCCGTCCGGGCAGTCCGGGGCCGAGAGCGACGGACCGGCCACCGAGGGCTTGTGCCACCGGCGTCCATTCGCCCTTCGGGTCGCACGGGACGTAGACGCGGTATCCGAAGGCCACCGAACGCAGCGCGAAGGACTTGGCGAGTGCGCTCTTGCCCTGGCCGATGACCCCGGCGAGAAGGAGGTTGGGGTTGGTGAATCCCTCGACCTTGCCGTACAGCGCGAACGGATCGAAGACGAAGGACGCTTCCGCGTGGACGTCGCGGCCGATGTAGATGCCCTCGGCGCCGAGTCCGCCTTCGGCGAGGAAGGGATAGGCACCGGCCGCGACCGCGGTGGTCATGCGGTGGGCGGGCAGTTTCAGCCGGTTCCCCCGCGCGGAGGCGGGTCCGGGACGTCCGTTCGCCGGGTAGAGCGCGGTGGGCATCTCGTGCGCGGCGGACGTGCTCTCGCTCTGGTGGGCACTGGCTTTAGCGCGGGCCTTGGCGGTGGCCTCGGCGAGCTGGCGACGGGCGGCCTTGCGGCTGGCGCGGTCGGTGCCGTGGGGGGTGAAGAGCGGGCTGGCGGAGGCGTGGCGGGCGGGCCGGTGGTTCATCGGTGGCCCTCGTTTCTGCGGGTAGTGCTCATCGCACGGAGGCTGTCGTGTGCGGGCGGAGGTCGGTGAGGGTGGTCTTGCGGCGGATGCTGTGTCCGGCGGCGAGGTGGCGCTGGCAGATCGTGAGCACGGGCGGTCCCTCGGGCAGCCGCTCTGGATGGCATGCGCTCGACTCAGCTTCTGCTGCGGTGTCGTTGGGCAGAAGGTGGAAGGCGGAGTGGACCTCGCTGGTGGCCTGCCAGAGGCGGGTGTGCGCGGTGGCGAGGCGGCGGCCGGCGGCGGGGTGCGCAGGCCGGGTGTTTTCGGCGAGCCGGTCCAGGAGCTGGTGCAGGGCGGTGAGGTGGGCGTGCAGCACATCAAGGTGTAGCCGGTCCGCCCGCTGGGGCGGGTTGGTGGCCGACGGTGCCAGGGCCCGGGTGTGGTGGCGGACTCCGGCGCTCGCAGCGCGGAGGTAGGGGTGCGCGTCGTCCGGACGCGTGGGAGCGGTCAAAGGTGGTGGTCCTTCCTGCCGGCAGGCAGGGGCGGTGACGGATGATCGAAGAGCGGCGGGCGCCACGGCGCTGACCGGCGGGGACGGGCCCGGCTCACAGGGCGGTCCGGGCGAGCGGGAGCGCGGTGAGGGCGAAGGCGTCCGGCTGCTGGTAGTTGAGCCGTCGCAGATCGACCCCGGAGGTGACGGCGTGGGTCTCGACCTGTGCGCAGGCGGCGTCCAGGAGGGCGTCGGTCTCGGCGGTGACGGTGACCAGGCCGGTCAGGGCCACGTCGGCATGTCCGGCGATGAGCTGGCGCTCACGCTGCTTGACGTCGGCGTACTCGACGGAGTCTTCCTCGCTGTCGACCTGCCCCCGGCGGGCCCTCTCGTTGGCGTCGGCGATGATCGCCGCCTTCTTCCGCTGGACGTCTCGCAGCGCGGACTCGAGTCCCTGCGGCACGTATATAAGGGAGAGGCTGCGCCGCACGCCGGCCGTGAACATGATCCCGTGCAGGAACCCGGCCCCCATCTCCGTCCTCGGCCAGTTCTCCACCCAGTACGTCGCGTGCCGTGCGCTGTCGGTGGCGAGCCGGTCGTACTCCTCGAACTGGACGACGGGCCCGGCGGCTGCGGGATCGGCCTCGGCGCGGCCGGTCTCGGACCACTGCTGGAGGGCGGCGAGCGCCTCTGGGTCGTAGGCGGTGCGGATGACGGCGGCGATCTCCCTCGCGGTCAGCCATCCGGTGACCTGGAGTCCGGCGTTGCGCGCGGCCTGGGCGATGGATGCGCTGGTCTGCTCCATGACGGTGAACGCGCCGGGCAGCCCTCCGCCAGCCTGGTTGATCAGGCGCCGGGCGGCCTTGAGGTCGAGGGAGATGGCGAGGTAGGTCTCGTGCGGGGCGGCGGCAGGGCCGGCAGAGGAGACCAGCTCGGAGTAGATCTGTCCGGCGACGGGAGTCTGGGGCTGTCCGTTGTGGGTCCAGTGGCGGGTGAGGGTGTCGCCCGAGTCGGGGACGGTGCGTTCCAGCACCTGCACAGTGGCGACGTGCCCGGTGCGGGCGATGCCCGCAAGCGCGCGTCCCCAGCTGCTCACGTTGTGGTTCTGGGCGGCGGGGTCGAGGAGGGCGAAGGCGCGGCTGGTGACGCGGGCGATGGCGGTCAGGGTCTGCTGTTGCGGGTCGTGGATGGCCGCGGCGCCGTTGGCGGAGTCGCCGGGGGTGACCACCTTGAGGGAGGCGGTGGTGCCGGGCAGGTGGAGGATGCCGTCCTGCCGGGGCCGGGTGACGGGCCGGGAGAGCCAGAGGGTCTGGCCGGTGCGGCGGCGGTGTGCGTAGCGGGCGACGATTGGCGCCCAGTCGATGAGGGAGCGGCCGTGCCGGCGGATTGTGACGAGCGCACCGGATGCCGCCCACAGCGGGGCCAGGGCGACGGCGCCGAGCAGTCCGGTGGAGATCACCGTCATCAGCAGTAGCGCCAGTGTGCAGGAGACGAGGATGAGTTGGGGCAGGGAGAGGCCGAGGAGGATGCCGCGGCGGGACCGGTGAGGGAACTTCACCGTGACCGGGGCGACGGAGAGATCAGTCAAGGGGCGGGTCCTGGAGACGCGGGGGAACCCGAGGGCGGGAGGTGCAGCGCACGTCCCGCCCCCGGTGGACGGGCAGGGGATCAGAGGCCGGTCGGCGGCGGAGGTGAGGCCGACCCGCTGGACGTGGCGTTCTGTGAGCTGGAGGGCGGTGCGCCCTGCGGTGGCGCGGTGGTGGTCGGCGGCGCGGACTGCCATCCGCTGCCCTGGCCGGAGGCGGCGTTCGCTCCGGGCCCGCCCGGCCCTGGGCTGCCGCCCACTTGGCCGCTGGTGTCGTCGGACACGCTCGTCGGCGCGGGCTGGACGGCTTTCTCCAGACCGGACTTGACCGCGTCGCCACCGGGCGAGATGCCCGTTCCGCCGTCCTGCGAACCTTCCTTGTCCCCTCCGCCGCCGGTCGGGTTGGCGGCGACGTCGCCGGGGAAACCGCCACTGCCAGCGGCGTCGGGCCCCTGCGGTGCGGTGCCTGCTCCGGCGGCAGCGCCACCGGTTCCGGCAGTGGCCGCAGCCGCGGCGGCCTTACGGGCGGCGTTCTCGGCATGCGCCTTGGCGATCTGCGCTCCGGCGCCACCGGCACGGTGGATGGACTCGCCGTCGGTCCCGTCGGCCGCCCAGTGCACGAACTTGAAGACGGCGTAGGGGCACAGCAGCACCAGGATCATGATCACGATGCCGGACATGACGTCGGCCAGAGCGGCGATGCCGTCCTTGGCCTCGGTTTTGCCCATGGCGGCGATACCGAGGATGAAGATCACGGTCATCAGGAGCTTGGAGACGACGAGGGTGGCGGTGGCCTCGATCCAGCCCTTGCGCCAGCGCCGCGCGACCTCCCACCCGCCGCCGGCGGACGCGAAGACAGCCAGCGTGACCATGACGAGGATGCCGACCTTGCGGACCATCATCACGCACCAGTAGAGGAAGGCACCGACGGCGGCACCAAGGCCGGCGACAACCGCAACGAGCCAGCCCATCCCGGACAGGCCCGCGATCTGGTTGACCTTTACGATGCGTCGCACGGCTGACTCGATGTTCAGGTGGGCGGTCTTGAACAGGCCGTCGCTGACGGCATCGACCACTTCGACGGCGACCGTGGTGAAGGCGATGGCGCAGAAGGCGAACAGGACGCCGCTCATGGTGCCGGTGAACGCTTGTGCCAGGGCTTGTCCGTCGCGTCGGATGGCGGCCCGGACCAGCTGTGCGCAGAATGTGGCGACCAGCAGGACCAGGCCGAGAGGCAGCAGCATCTCGTAGTTGTCGACGAACCACGACGCGTTGAGGTCGACCTTCGTGGTGGTGTTGACGGCCTCGGCGGCCAGATCGGCTGCGGCGGCGGCCAGTTCACCGGCGGACTTCGCCATCCAGTCACCGATGGCCTTGCCGGGGTCCGAGGCGAAATCGACTGCGTCGCCGACGGCGCACAGCTTGTCTGCCAGGGGGAAATCACAGAAACCCACGAGGAGTTACTCCTCCTTTCTCGTCTCAGGCGCGGGTCACTGCGTGACGCTCGGGGCGATGGCGGCCAGGGTGCAGTCGTGATTCGGGCGGCACTGGACGGCGAGGGTCACGGCCCGTTCCTCGGCTCCGCCGCCGCCCTTTTTCCAGGCGATCTGCTGCGTGCCGTTGACGGTGACGACGTAGATGTACGCCTCGGTGATCGCGGACGGGTCATCGGCCAGTGCCTGCTTGAAAGCGGAGGGGTAGTGGCCCTCGGTGACGCTGGCGGTGGCGTGCTGGTCCTGGTCGGCCATCCGCGACCACAGCACCGGATCGGGCACCTGGCCAGAGACAGAGGCCCAGTCGGCGTACTTGGTCTCCGTGGTCATCCAGGCGCGCATGCCGGCGAGTTGTTGGTCGCGGCTGGTGTCGCGGGTGTCGTAGGACCACAGCATCTGGGCCGCCGCCTTGGCGTAGGCGACCGGTTCGGCGACCTGCGGAGGCTGGGACACCGGCCCGGATCCGGAGGAAGGCTTGGGGGCGGCCTCGGAGGAGGACGGGCTGCCACTCGGGGTAGGCGCGGCGGTGTCCGGGGCCTGGTGGCCGTTGCCGCCGCCGGTCAGCAGGGCGACGATCCCGGCGACGGCGAGCAGGACTGCGACGGCGGAGGCGACGATCGCGATGCGCCGGTTGGCCGACCAGCCACTGCCATACGACGACAGGGAGGGGAGTCGTTTCTTCATCAGTGCACCTGCGACCCGAGGGTCGAGAAGAACGCGACGATGCCGTTCGCGGCGCCCAGGCCCAGGGCGGCGCCCGCGGCCACGACCGCGCCCTTCTTCCCGTTGGCCTCGGCCTGGTGGCCGCCCGTGTGGTGTCCCCAAGCCCACACGCCGAGCGACACAGCGAGGGCGCCGACGACGGCGATGATGCCGAACAGGTTGATCGAGTTGACGACGTTCTTCAGCACGCTCAGGCCGGGCAGGCCACCGCCCGACGGCGTGATGCCGGGATCGTAGGCCAGGTACTGCACGGTTTCGAGTAGGGGCAAGGAAGCTCCTTGGGCGCGCCGAAATTTGGCGCGCGGGAATCACAGAAGGAAAGGGAGGAACGAGGCAGCGCCTCGTAGAAAGGGAGGGCAGACACCGTGGAGGCACGGGCTGGCCGGGCGGCGTCCGCGAAGAGACGGCATCGCTCGCACGAGGACGCAGCAGGTGCCGCGCCGAGGCTGCGGACCGAGCCGGTGCTCCCGGCGAAGGCGCCGGCTCAGGGGCCGAACCGGCAGTGGAAGACCCCTACTTCGGGATCGGCGGCTTCGGAGCGGGGTTGGTCTTGTACGGGTTCGCGCAGTTGTAGATCATGTAACCGCGGCCGATTTTCTTGCCGTCCGACTTCCGGGTGACGGTGCCGCGCGTGTACCAGGTCTTCTCGGCCTTCTTGTAGACCCACTGGTCGTAGACGACCTTGTCGTGCCTGTAGCCGATGCCCAAGACCGTGGACGTCTTCGACGGTGCCTTGCGCACCTTGACCGCACTACAGCTGATGGTGGTGGTGCCGGTGTCGTACGCCTGTGCTGCGGTGGCGGTGGCCAGGCCGCCGGCGGCGACGGCCAGGCCCACAGAGGCTGCCGCGAGGGCACGCTGGGCGCGGTGGCGGGTTATCAAGAAGATGCTCCGTACTGTTGGGGGAATCTCGGTCAGAGATGGTGCGCCGGGGCCCCTTGCGCCCCGGCCGGTGTCACCGGACGCGGCGGACGGCAAGAATCGTCCAGTCCTCGATCGGAGTGATCCGGACCGGCTTGGTGGTGCGCGGCGCCTCGATCACGAGGCCCTCGCCCATGTACATGCCGACGTGCTCAGGGCGGGCGGCAATGCCGCGGCTGAAGATCAGGTCGCCGGGCTTGAGTTGAGCTGGCGAGACCGCCTTGCCCTCGTTGACCTGCGTATACGTGGTGCGGGTGAGCGTGACGCCTGCATGTGCGTACGCCTGCTGCATGAGGCTGGAGCAGTCGCAGCGGCCCATGGGGTCGGGGCCGTGAGCGTTGGTGCAGGTGCCGCCCCACTGGTAAAGCGTGCCGAGCTGGTGCATAGCCCACTCGATGGCCTTGCGTGCCTTCGGATCGGCGTCCTTCGGGATCGCGTAGCCCTTCGGGACGCTTCCCTCGGGGATACGGCCGAAGCCGGAACCGTCCTGGCCCGGAGCACAGCCGCTCGTGCCGGTCGATGCTTGCTCGCCCTGGTCTGCGTCCTTGTTGTCCGCGTCGGTGCCGCCGCCCGGGAAGGTCTTGGCGATGGCATCCTGCAGCGCGGTGGCCAGGCTCTCCCACTGCGCATACGCGTCGGGGTAGGCGGATCTCTGCACGGCTTGGGCGGCCTGGGCGACGGTCATCTGCTGCCAGCCGCTTACCTTGAGCAAGTGCTTGTAGAACTGCTCGGAGGCGTAGACCGGATCGCGGATCTGCTGGGCACTGCCCCAGCCCTGGGAGGGACGCTGCTGGAACAGGCCGAGCGAGTCCCGGTCCCCGTAGTTGAGGTTGCGCAGCCGGCTCTCCTGCATCGCGGTGGCGAGCGCGATGATCTGTCCCTTCCTGGGGACGTCGAGCGAGAGGCCGGCGGCCACGATCGTCGCCGCGTTGGGGACTTGTTCGGCGGGCAGGTCCAGGCCCTCGACGTGGACGCTCTTGCCGGATGCGCCGTCGAGAATCTTGGTGACCTGCTCGGCGACCTCGTCGGTGTCGATGTCGGTGAGGCAGCTGCTGAAGGAGCTGCTGCTCTGCACGGCGTCGGCGGAGGAGGCCAGCATCATGCCGGTGCCGGCGATCAGGATCGGGGAGAGGAAGACGACGCCGATGCCGGCGGCGAGCGCCTTCAACCGGAGCGGATCGCTCGCCGGTCAGGGCTTTCGGGCGTGGGTGGGTGGCGAGACGTCATGAGCGTGTCCTTCGGGGTGCAGTGTCCGGCCGTGCCGCGTGCGCGAGGCGTGATGGGAAGGGCGCGGCGGCCGGGGTGGGCGATCAAGGCGGGCCGGTGTGGGCGAGTTGCCGCTCGCTCCGCGTGGCCGGGCCGTGAGCTAGGTGTGCCGGGGCAAGGGGGCACCTCCGTGAGGTGGGGCAGGGGAGTAGCCAGCGGCGGTGTGCGCCGGGCGGTTCAAAAACAGTAGGCCCAGATCGGCGGTTGACCAAAAAACTGGCGTGAGGTATCGGAATCCGGCACCTCACGCCAGCTTTTTGGTCGTCGGCGTTTTCGCCTCTACAGTTTTTGGACTCCCCCCTCGCCTTCCTCGGTCTGTGGCCCTGGGCTTCTGCATGCCCACTTCCGGCCCGCGAGGATTTCTGTGCGAGGCGGTGAGTTCCTCCGCGATTCCGCACCCGAATAGGGGTTCCTCTTTGCCTTTTTCCCTGCACCAGGGCGACGCCCTCAGCGTTCTCGCCGGCCTTCCGGACGGCTGCGTCGACTCCGTCATCACCGATCCGCCGTACAACTCGGGCGGTAGGACCGCGAAGGAGCGCACCACCCGCTCCGCGAAGCAGAAGTACACCTCCGCCGACGCCCAGCACACCCTGCCGGACTTCACCGGCGAGAACATGGACCAGCGCAGCTACGGGTTCTGGCTGACGCAGATCATGACCGAAGCCCACCGCCTCACCAAGACCGGCGGGACCGCTCTGCTGTTCACCGACTGGCGCCAACTCCCGATCACGACGGATGCGATCCAGGCGGCAGGGTGGCTGTGGCGCGGGGTACTGGCCTGGCACAAGCCGCAGGCCAGGCCCCAGAAGGGCCGGTTCACCCAGAACTGTGAATTCATCGTCTGGGCCAGCAAGGGGGCGATCGACGGCTCCCGGAACCCCGTCTATCTGCCCGGCATGTACTCGGCCTCGCAGCCCTCGGGGGCGAAGCGTCAGCACATCACGCAGAAGCCCGTCGAGGTGATGCGCGAGCTGGTCAAGATCAGTCCTGAGAGCGGTACGGTGCTCGACTTCTGTGCCGGCTCCGGCTCCACGGGCGTGGCCGCCCTGCTGGAAGGCAGGGACTTCATCGGCGTGGAGAAGACCGAGCACTACGCGGCGATCGCGGCTGACCGGCTCACCGAGACGATCCGCGAGACCCTCACGCAAGACGACGTGGTTCTCACCGCCTGAGCCGCGAGCGCGCTTCCCGTCAAGGCGACCAGCTCCCTAGTGGCAATCCGGCGAAGTGGACTTGTCACCCGTCGGCGGTCCGAGCATTGCCGCTTCCGTCTTCCTTACATTCCGCGTCTCGTAGGAGGCCCAACTTCTTCATGCCCGAACCCATAAAACCCCCTGACGATGGGGAGTTGGAGCCGGTACGCATTCCCGATCCACAGCTGGAAGGAATCGAGGCGAGCGTCCGACGGCTCATGGAGCAGTCGGCGCAACAGGCGCAGCAACTCGACCACCTCGCGTCCGCCCCTGAGCCGAGCGGATCGCCGTTCGCCGCGTTCGGCATGCCGGGGCTCGGCGGGCCGCCTGCCGCCGCTCCGCCGGAGCCCCGCCCGATCCTGGAACTCGACGGGGAGGAACGCGAAGACGAACTCGACGCCTTGTCGGACTGGATCGACGACTTCTTCCTCCCGGTGTACGGGGCGGAGGTCACCACCGCAGCGCCCTGGTGCCTGCAGTGGCAGGAGCACGACGACGTCGTGGCCTGGCTCCACGCCCTGTGGCTCGCCTACCAGCAACACAAGGACCCCGAAGCCGGATTGAGCGGCCTGTTCGTGTGGCACCGGGACTTCCTCACCCACGCCCTTGCGGCCGTCCGCGCACCGGGCGGGCCGCTGTCGGCCTGCATGACCTCTCCCGACCGGCCCGCGCACCGTCTTCTGCCCGGCCCGCCGCCGTCCGCGCGCACGGAGACGGCGGCGGCGGAAGCCGACGGGCCCGCAGAGCCGACGTCATGACCGCGGGACAGGGACAGCCCGCCTTCGGACTGAGCTTCGACCCCCGCGCGCTGACCGATCTCCTCCAAGCCCCCAGCGATATCCGCGACCTCACCCTCGCCTACCTGCAAGAAGTCGTGAACGCACAGCGCTTCGGACTGCGCCTCGACGGTGACCTGGAGGGCTACCGAAAGCTCTTCGTGGACTCGCGCAAGGACTGGCGCGTCGTCTACGGCGTCCGCCCGGCCCCCGCGGAGTCCGCGCACCCAAAGGAGATCCACGTCGTCGCCATCCGGCCGCGTGCGGGCAACGACGTCTACGACGAGGTCGGCCGCCGCCTGGGGATGACCCGCCGGCCGCTGAGCGCCCGCACCCACGCGGCCCGCTCTCGCTCCCCGCAGCTGACCACCCGCACTCCCGCGCCCCGGCCCGGTCCACCGTCCACCGCAACGCCGGGTCTGCCCCGCCCCGCACACAACCCCGCGCACCACCACACCCGCTGAACGCACGGAACCTCGCCTATGCCCCCTGAACCCGCGCCGACACCAGCCCGGCGTGTGGTCTCCCCGCTCGACCACCGCCTCGAAGCCGCCACCGGCCACGACATCGACACCCTGTGGGCCTACCGCGACCGCGGCATCCTCGACGAGCCACACGCCCACCTGGTCGACCGACACCGCGAGCTGGCCAAGACCCAGACCGGCGTCACCTTCTACCTCCGCCTCCTGAACCGCCTTTCCAGCGGCGAGTTCGACATCAACGACGCCCTGTTCACGCGCATCCACCGCACCGTGGACCAACTGGAGGAGGCCGCCGACGCACGGAACGCCGCCGCCGGGAAGGTACTCGCCGCCCTGGAGCCCATCGAGGCCGCCGCAGCGGCCCCGGCGCCCGAAGCGCAGCCACTCGCGACGGACGACCACGCCGCGCTGCTTGCCATCGCCGGCGGCGCCAAGCTCCACGAACACCTGCTGACCGGCCGGATGTCCGTCACAGCCGCCTCCGGTACCCGCATCCCACACGCCAAGCTGCAGCGACTGGAGGACGCCGGCCTGGTCGTGAGGGATACCGACCACCCCGTGCACGCCGGCCAGCCGGTCGCACTCACCGACGCCGGACGCGCCGCGCTGTTCGCCGCCCGTCGGACCCCCACGACACGGGCACCCACGCTCCCGGCTCGCCCCGGCACGTCGCCGTCCACGCCAGTGCAGCGGCGCTGAACTCCACCGAAAGGCCCTTGTTGCCACCTACCGAACCGGCGCCAGCCCGGAAGCCCATCCCCCAAGTCGACTTCGAGCTGGACGACTTCGATGCCGACGAGGAGATGTACCTCGACTTCTACCGCCAGGTCGCCGTCCACGAGGACATGCTCGTCCCCCTCGCCGCACACCACACTCCCAACGGCGCGCACAGCTACTACGTCCTCTTCGACCGCACCGCCACCTGGGGACACCCTGGTATGCCGCAGCTGCTCGCCGTGCATCTGCAACGGGACCGAGAGAAGCGGACGTTCACCTTCGAGCAGGCCGCCATGCCGCTGCCCGCGATGGCGCAGTCCTGGCTCGTCCACCGCGGCTGCCCGCAGGACGCCATCGGCCTCGACCCCGAGGTGGGTCCACCGCCGGCAGACGAGGCGACCAGTGCGCTGGAGCGACGCCTCGCGGGCGACGGCGACCACTACGCCATGGGCTACTCCTACACCCGCGACGACCCGGACGACATGGTCACCGTCGTGGCACTGCGCGCCCTGGACGAGCGAGCCCCCAGCCCGTTCCGCGTCGTGGTCGAGGAGGTCGACACCGACGCGTGGACGCACACCCTGCGCGAGGGCGGCTTCGACACCGTGGGCGAAGCCCTGCAGTGGTGCGACGACCGGCTTACCGGCGAGGCCGGCCCCATGCCGCCGGTCCGCCCGGCAGCCGCAGCCAGCCGCCCGGCCGTCCTGCCGAAGGCCCCTGCTCCACGCCCGCCCGGCCGCTCGCGCTGAGCGCCAAAGCCGACGCTGGCGGCGCAACATAGCCGACGATCGCCGGTTAGCCAAACCGGCGATTCTCCGGACTCTTATACAGCCGCCGGGACAACTCCCGCGGCGCCATTCCACGCAATCCCTATGCCTTCACGGAGGTTTCTTCCGCATGCGCTCCACACGAATTGCCATATCCGTGGCGATGCTCGGCACGCTCGCCCTGCCGGTGCTCTGCGCCACCACCGCCAGTGCGGCACCCGCCGCGGTAACTGCGGCCCCCGCGAGCAGCTGTTCGTCCCTGCCTCCGCTGCCGTACAAGGTCCACGCGTCGGCTGTGACCATCCGGTCCAAGGCCACCACGAAGTCCACCGCGCTCGGCGTGCTTTACAAGAGCCACAAGTTCACCGTGCACAAGAAGAGCGGCAACTGGCTCTACATCACGGACAGATCGACCGGCGTCAAGGGCTGGGTGTCCGGAACCTACGTCTACCGCGATACCCGTATGTGCCTGGACTGACAGGTATTCAGCAGGTGCCCGTAAGCGGCTGAGTCGCTGGGTAAGGCCGCCCCCTCGCATTCCCCCCCAGGCACCGGTCTTTCTAGAAAAGGAGTTTCTCTTTTGGCCGACGGCATATCCGATGAGGCTGAGGATGTCGTGGGCGTGCTCACCGAACGGATCGAAGCGCGCTTCGCCATGGACATGGACCAGTTGAAGGCCGCGGTCGCCGCCGCGCCGACCGTGAACCCTGACGCCGCCGACGTCGTCAAGTGGCACGGCCTTCTCGTCGAGGCCCAGTCCCTGCTCGAGCGCGCGGAGGACGACCTCCTCGCCGCGCTGGAAACCCAGCCCAGCGAGGTCGACGACCCGACGATGGGCCTTGCCCACAGCGTGAACGCGGCTGTCACCGCACGCGACGGCCGGGCCCTGGTCGTGCGGTGGCTCCTCGACCCGGACGCTCCGGGCAAGAAGGACCTCGCCGCCGAACGGCTCGCCCGCCTTCGCCCCCGAACCGGGCCCGCGGTGCAGACCAGCGCTCCCCACCGACCCGCGGGTACACCCGCGCCGGCGTCGGCGGGGCGGACAGGAAGGCCCGTCCGTTGAGGAGGGTCAAGTCCAGCACGATGGACGGCGACCTGCAGAAAGTCTTCGGGAGCCCCGTTTCGAAGCTGTACGAGGCGGCAGTGGGCCACGATGCCTCTCCCGCCCTCGCCCGTGCCCTGGAACTGCGTTCCTTTCTGGCTCTGACCGAGGAGCAGGTCGCCCGCGTCCGCGACCGCGTGTGCGCGGACATGGATCCGGACCGCGACATGGGCGAGCTGTCGGCCGACAAGCTCCGCTTCGACGCGCAGTGGCTGGAGGCGGCGCTGGACGCCCGCGACGGCTACCGCGCCGCCCTCGGCGAGCTGCTGCGCACCATGCCTCCACCCGACCAGCGGGCCCGTCCCATCCGAACGGCACAACTCAGGGTCACCACAGCCCTACCCCCGTCCGCCGCCCCGGCACCTCAGCGTGCCAGGGCGGCCCGGGCCCGCCGACCGTGAAAGCCCCCGCTTGTCTCACCTCACGTCCACCGAGATAGCCGGACGGATCGAGGACCTCTACGGCGCGCCGCTCGCCGACCTCGAAGCCCACGCCCAGGACCAGCCGCCCGGCATGCTCTCCGCCCTGCTCGGCATGCACCACGACCTCGCCCTCGCCGAGCGCAGCATCGACGTCCACCGCGACCACCTCGCCCAGCTCATCCACCCCGAGCGGCAGATCGGCCGACACGAGGTCTCCCATCTCCTCGACGGCTCCCGCCGGCTCGCCGAAGCCGTCGCAGTCCGCGACGTCCAGGCCAAGTCGGTCGCCGCCGTTCTGCAGAGCCTGGCCCGCGTCCCGGCCCCAGCCCCGACCCCGCCGACTCCCTCGCCACCCGTTCCGGCTCCACCACTTCCGGCCCAGAGCACCGCACACAGCCGCTGATCCGCTGGCGATTTCCCTTTACTCACCCAGGAGTACCTCCCCTTGGCCATCACCGCTCTGCCTCCCGACACCGATGCCGACATCGCCCGGGTCACCGAGGCCCTCGCCATGATCACCCCGCGCTGGAACGTGAGGATCCTGCTGGCACTCTCCGGCCCGCCACAGCGTTATAGCGAGCTGGCGGCCAAGGTGTCCTGGCTGCAGAACGGCCAGCTCCACCCCAAGCTCAAGGCGCTGTGCGACGCCGGGCTCGTCGAGCGCACCGAACACACCGCACGGCATGTGACCTACGGCCACACCGAGCGTGGGGTCGCCCTGCTGCCGGTCCTGCCGATGATCGTTATCTGGGCCGAGGAGCATCTGGAGAAGGCGGACCGCCCGCTGCCCGCGATCGAGCAGATCGAGGACAGCCTCACCCTGCTCACCCGGCGGCACGCCGCCGCCATCCTGTGGGTGCTGAAGTCCCGCCAGGAGGTCAGCGGGCGGGCCCTGGCCCGGATCGTGATGCCCAGCAGCGACTGGACCAACGTGTACCCGCCGCTGCGACAGCTCGTCGCCGACGGCCTGGTCGACACCGAGGGCCTCGGCCTGCCCTACCGGCTGTCCGCGGCGGGCGACGGTCTGAGCCCCGTTCTCGGCGCCCTGTCCGCATGGTGTGCCGGACAGCCCCTCAACCAGGCGGCCCAGCACCCGGTCTGGGGGCATCCGCAGGCGAAGCTCGCGCCGAGGCCGTGGGTCAGCAGCCAGTCCCGGCCGGCCCCCGTAACCCTCCCGCAGGCCCGGACGGGTGAGTCCTCTCCGGCGTGGCACAACCGCGACCTCTTCTCCCACGCCACGCCCGCCCGGCCGAAGGCAGCCATCCCGGCGGGAGGCCCGCGCCGATGACCACCCTTTTCACCTCTGCCGAAGTACGCAACGCGGTCGAGCTGCTGGCTTCACGTTCCTTGATCCGCCTGGTCACCGAGATCGACGACAACGGGGCGATACCGCCGCGACGGCTGGCCGGTACCCTCCCCGACCTCTCCTCGCACCAACTGCGCCGCGCTGCCGAAGCGGCCCGCGCCCACGGTCTCGTCCGGACCGCGCCCGGCGCCGGCCTGGAACTCACGGAGCAGGGTTCGGAGTTGGCTGACCTGTACGACGCGGCTGCGCGCTGGGCTCGACGCCATGCCTACCCGGCACCGGTTTGCGAGTTCAGCAGTCGTGTCCGCCACGTCCTCGACCTCCTGGCGCCCTCGCTCGCGACCGAGCGCGCCGACAGCCTCCCGCGACCGTCCGCCGCGCGGCTGCCCAGCGACGAGGCCGAAGCGGACCTTGGCCGTCCCCGCACCCTCCTGATCCAGTGGCTGGCCGGCAACCCCCAGATCACCCAGGTGTCCGAGCCCGAGCCGGCCGCGTGAGCACAGCGGCTGCACCCCGGCATGCACGCCACACCGCCGGGCTGATGCGCAGCATCTACCTGCCGCGCACGGCGGACGCTCTCGCGTTCGCGATGTCCACCTACGGCATCCCGCTGCTGGTCCTGGCCACCACGCGCTCCGCCGCGTTGACGGGCGCCGCGTTCGCCCTGGAGTGGATCCCGCGGCTGGCGGCGTTCGGGTGGGCCGGATCCATCGTCGACCGGCGCGGGGCGGCAGTCGTCTTCCACCTCGCCTCCCTGGGACGCGCGCTGGCCCTCGCCGCCGGCGCGGTCCTGCTCCACTGCCACCCGTCCGGCACCGTGGCGACCGCCACCGTGATGGTGCTCGCGGCTACGACCGGCGTGCTCACCGAGTTCAGTTACATCGCGGCCGAGACCGCGGGCGCCGCCGCCGGCCGACGGGCAGGAAAGCGGGCCCACCGCGTCCAGGCGGCCCTGCTCGGCATCGACCAGACCGCGACCCTGGCCGGCCCCGCCCTCGCCGGAGTGCTCCTGCTCGCCGGTCCGCCGACGATGCTCGCGGTGATCACAGTGCTCTCGCTTCTCGCCGCGCTGCTCGCCCTGCGCACACCCCCCTCAACCATTACCCCGGCCCGCGCGCCGAAGGGACAACCCGGCGCCGGACTACTCAACGGGTGGCGCACCATCCGCTCTCTTCCGGCGCTTGGCTGGCTGGTGACCGGGCTGACCCTGTCCAACCTGGCCACCGGACTTCTCCAAGCGGCCGGTCCAGTAATCGTTGTCAAGCACTTCGGGCAGTCCACCACGGCCGTCGGCCTGGTCTGGTCCGCAGCCGCCGCAGCGACGCTCCTCAGCGTCACGCTCTGCCGGTTCGCGCTCGACCGCCTGGGCCTGTGGCCGGTCGGCGCTGTCTGCGCCGCCCTCGCCTCGCTCGCCTGCCTCGCCGCCGCCCAGGCCCCCGACTACTGGTCCTACCTGGTCCTGGTCGCGGTCCTCATGGCGGCCGACGGCGGCATGACGGTGGTCCTGCGCACTCTGCGCTCCCGCCTGATCCCCGCGGAGAAGTTCGGCAGCACCCTGTCGGCGACCATCCTCGTCCTCCTGCTGCCCTTCCCCGTCGCCGGCGTACTCACCGCGCTCACCCCGCCCGACGCGCTGGGCCACGTCATCACCGTCTGCGCCGGTCTGCAGGCCCTCGGCCTGTTGTACGCGTTCGTCCGCCTGCGCGCCGATCCCGCCATGTGCACCTGACCCTGTCGCGCTTTTCCCCAGCCTGTGGAGAACCTCATGCCCACCACGATCCTCGGGACGAACCGCGCGAGCGGTCGCACCATCACCGAACAGTTCCACGCCTTCGACGCGCACAATCCCCACGTCTACCGCGCTCTGGAACGCATGGCCGCCCGCCGCCTTGCCGCCGGTGCCACACGGGTCAGCCTCAAGGACCTCTTCGAAGACCTGCGTCGCCAACTCCCGTACGGGGTCGCCGGGCTGAACAACAACTACACCGCCCTCTACGCCCGCCGCCTGATCGACGACCACCCCCACTGGGCCGGCGTGTTCGAGCTGCGCCGACGCCGCGCCGCCTGAAACACCCCTTCTTTCCTCGTCCTGCCGCCTACCGACTCGGAGAACCCCTTCTTGTCCGCTCGCCCCCTCGTACTCGTCGTCTCCCCGGGCGATGAGGCGGATCGCGGCTACTGCCTTGAGCGGGTCGCCGCCGCGTACGACATCGTCCTGCTGACCGGCACCGAGCCCTCGTGGGAGAAGCCGCACATCGTCGACCACGCCGTCGCTGATCTGAACGACACCACCGCGCTCCTCTCCGCCGGCCGGGCTCTGGCGGAACGACACGACCTTGCCGGCGTCGTCACCTGGGACGAATGGAACCTCGTCCCCACCGCCCGCCTCGCCCGCGCGCTCGGTCTGGCCGCGAACTCCGTCGAGGTGATGAGGGCCTGCCGCAACAAGGCCACCGCCCGCACGTTGTTCGCCCGCCACGGAGTGCCGTCGGCAGCCTCGATGACCGCCCGGGCCCTGCAGGAGGCTGAACTGGCGACGAGGACCCTCGGCTTCCCCGCCGTCATCAAGCCCGCCGCAGCGGCCGGCAGCATCGGCGTGATCCGCATCGACCGGCCCGAAGAGCTGCCCGCAGCCTTCGAGTTCGCCTCGGCCGGCGCACGCCGCAGCCGCGAGGACAGTGGCGTCCTGGTCGAGGAGTACCTCGACGGACCGGAGGTCTCCGTCGAATGCGTCACCCACCGCGGCACCACCACCGCCGTCGCCGTGACCCGCAAGCGCCTGGGCCCCGCCCCCTACTTCGACGAGACAGGTCACACCGTCGACGCCGCCGATCCGCTCCTTTCAACGGTGGCGCCGACCGCCGCTGCTGCCATCAAGGCCCTGGGAATCACCGACGGCGTGCAGCACGTCGAGATGCGCCTGATCGGCGACCGGCCCCGCCTGATCGAGGTCAACGCACGCCTGGGCGGCGACATGATCGGACACCTCGTCCACCTGGCCACCGGCGTCGACCTCGCCCGTGCCGCCGCCGACATCGCCTGCGGCCATACCCCCGACCTGACGCCCAACCGCCACCAGGGGGCGGCGATCCGCTTCATCTACCCCGCCTACTCCGGCACCCTCACCGCCCGCCGCCTGACGGCACACGTCGGGGGAGTGGAGCGCGTGCGCTTTCAGCGACAGGCCGGCGACCCGCTCGTACTGCCACAGGACGGCGGCGACCTGTACACCGCCCGCATCGGCTTCCTGATCACCACCGGGCCGACCGCCACTATCGCCGAAGCCCGCGCCCAGGAGGCGTACCGCAACCTCGACGTCCAGGTCGCCCCGGTCCCGCCGACGGCCCTTACTACCGGCCAGGGCGCCGCGTGAGACAGACCGCAGTACCCGAGCTGGTGCGCAGCCGCCGCCTGCTGACTGGGTACTTCGCCGGACTGGGTGTGGTGATGGCCGTCTTCGGCGCGCGTATGCCGGCCGTTCAGAACGCCGCCAAGGCGAGTACCGCCGGGCTTGCCCTGGTCCTGCTGGCCGCCGCCCTCGGCATGGTCACCGGACTCCAGGCAGGCGGACGTCTCGCCCGCCCGGCCCGTCTGCCCGCGCTGCTGACCGGCGGTGCTATAGCCCTCGCCGCCGGTCTTGCCGTCCTCGGGCTCTGCTCCAGTCTGGACAGCCTCCTGGCAGCGGCGTTCGCCTTCGGCATCGGGCACGGCGTCCTTGACGTCGCAGCCAATGCCGCCGCGGTCCGGTGCCAGGACGCCCATGGCCGCCCCATCATGGGCCGGCTGCACGCGAGTTACAGCCTCGGCGCCCTCCTCGGCGCCGCACTCGCCGCCACCACCGCCCACACCTCACACACCGTTCTGTTCGCCGCAGTGGCAGCTTGCGCCGCTGCTGCGGCAAGCGCGACCACGCGACTCACCCGCACCGTCGCCAGCCCCGCACTCGAGCCCGTCCACCACGGTGCTGCACCGGGCTCACCCGAGCCGAGGAGGTTGTCCCGGCACCGATTGTGGCTGCTCGGCGCGCTTGCCGCCGCCACGCTGCTGGGCGAAGGAGCCGCTGCCGACTGGGCCTCCGTCCACCTGCACGACCTCGGCGCGACAGCCGCGACCAGCGCCGCGGCGTACGGCTGCTACAGCGCCGCCATGGCCGCAGGCCGTCTCGCCGGAGACCGGCTCACCGCCCGCTTCGGCGCGGACACCGTCGTGCGCACCGGCGCCGCTTTGGCCGCGCTCGGCCTCGCCACCGGACTGGCCGGCTCCACCACCACCTCTGCCCTCCTCGGCTGGACGGCCTTCGGCCTGGGCCTGTCCGTCACGATCCCCAGCCTGATCACCGCCGCCGGCACTGGCGGACCCCGCGCGGTCGCCACCGTCGCGGTCACCGGCTACGTCGGCCTGCTCGCCGGCCCCGCCCTCATCGGCGCTCTCACCACCGTCACCGCACTGCCGCACGCGCTGCTGCTGCCCGCCCTCCTCGCCGCAAGCGTCGCCGTGCTCGCACCCAAAGCCCTGGAGAAAACGACCCCTTGACCCGCACCTCCGCCTCCCCGATCGGCGTGGACGCCCTGATCCTCGACTACAACGGGGTCCTCGGTCTCCAGCCCAGCACCGCCATGTGGACCCGTCTCGCCGACCTCGCCGAGTGGCCCGACCGGCATCTTCCCTCGTTCCAGGACGCCTTCTGGGCTCCCCGCAACGCATACGACGCAGGGGAACTGAGCGATCTGGCCTACTGGGCCAAGGTCCTCGGACACCACCCCGGCCCGCGGTGGCTGCGCACCCTGCGGGCAGCCGACACCGCCATGTGGACCCGCACTGACCCGCGCGTCCTCGATGTCCTGTACCGCGCCCGGGCCGCGGAGCTGCCGATGGTGCTGCTCTCCAACGCCCCAGCCCACCTCAGCGACGTCCTGGACGCCACCGTCTGGCGGCGCGAGCTGATGGACGACGCCTTGTACTCCGCCCGCCTGGGCCTGTGCAAGCCCGACCCGGCCGTGTACGAACGCGCCCTGGCCGCCACCGGCGTCGCCGAGCCAGCACGGGTGCTGTTTGTCGACGACCGCGAGGACAACTGCCGGGCCGCCGCCCAGCTGGGCCTGCGCACCCTCCACTACACCGGCCAATCCGCCTACCCGGAACGGCAGTTGCTGCCTGCCCTCGCGGCCAGCACCGGTTCCTGACTGCGCACCGCGCCGCTCACCCCTCGGCCCCAACCCTCAGGACTTTCGTGCCCGACACCGAAGAGATCGACGGCGACGTCTACGTCTCCCCCCGCTACCTCGCCGCCAGCACTTACACCGGAGACCCGGCTCTGGAACCGCTGCTCGGCCTCGGCTTCGACCTGTGTCACGACGACCTCGGCAACGTGTATGTCACCGCGCCCGATCACCGCGTCCGACTCGGCTATCTGCCCGAGGGAGACGACGACGGGCTGTGGCGCATCAACGCCTACAAGGACTCGTTCGGCCCGCCGGAGTGGGGCGTCTGCTTCAACGACCGCGTCCCCACCGAGTTCGTCCGAGCCTTCACCACCGCACTCGCCGAGGCGTACGAGCGTGGCCCGGACGCCTACCTCGCCAGGCCGGCCGCCGGGGTCGACGAGCACGATCCCTTTCTTGCTGTCGTGCCCGTGCTGAGACAGGGCTGGGAGATCGACCGCCCGCGCTGGGGCGTCTTCGCGGTCCAGTCCCCCGACGGGTTCGCCGGCCTGGAGTTCACCACCGGCGACCTCGATCCGGAAACCGAGCTGACCACACGCGACGCCCGGTGGCAGATGTGGGCGGGCAAGTCCATCGACCGGCCCGTCTGGTACGCCACGGCCAGCACCGACACTCCCGTCGCCCTGCTCACCGCCGTCACCGCGTGCGTCGCCGATCCGGCTCCCCTGCCCCGGTGGCGCGAGGAGACCTTCAGCTACATCAAGGGCATGGCCCAGCTCACGCCGATCCTTCCGCCCGGACCGCCGGCCCCGACCCCGCTCGACGTGCGGAGGGCCGCCGCATCCCGCCGCCCGGCCGCGCTCCCCGCGGCCAGCGTCCCGCGCTGGAGCACCACCAGCCGACCGGCCCTGCCCCGTCCACGCCGATAGGACCAGCCCGACCCCCATCGGAGACCCCTCTTGTCCCTGCAGGCCCCCGAGTTCTTCGCCGAGCTGTGCCTCCCCTTCGACAGCACGGTCGTGGGCAACACGTACTTCGCCGCCCCCGTCCCCGGCACACCGCTGCGGCTGCGGATCGACTTCACCGGCACCATCCACGCGGATACCTACGGCGGCCTACGCCTGGCGGTCGTCCACCCGGCCCGCGGCGAGATCGACGCCGTCGCCCTCAGCTTCCTCGACCACGGCACCTTCCACCGCCGCGACGAAGCGACCAACACCCGGCCGAACACCAAGCAGCACGGCACCTTCGACAAGTACCACCGCCCCGGCCGGCCCCCGTGGGAGGGAGCCGTCACCACCGGGCTGCGCGACGCCATCGAGCAGTACACCGCCGTCTGGTTCCCGGGCGCCTGGACCGCGTCCGCGCCGAGCCGCGCCGCAGGCCGGACCGCGCAGACCGCGCCCGTCGCGCCGGTCACCCGCAGCGGCACCCGCGCCCGCTGAGCCGCGCCCCACGGCCAGGCCCCGCGTTCCGCACCCTTCCAGCAGGAGCCCTGCCCGTGATGAGCCACCCCTTTGAAAACCTCGACCCCGCCCAAACCGTGCAGGTCCTTCCCCGCCACCTCGCCGGGCCCGGCGCCGTCGACCCGCGTACCGCATGGGCCTTCCCCTACGACGAGGGCTGGCCGTTCGCCCAAACCGACGATGGCACGGCCGCGGCGTTCAGCCCGTGCCTGCGACTGCAGACCACCTACGACCCCCAGCCCGACCAGCGCGGCCGGGGCACGTGGACCGTCAGCGCGCACCGGGCCCCGTTCACCCCACCGGCCTGGCGGATCACCTTCGACGCCGCCACCCCCGTCGAGCTGCTGCACGACGTCCACACCGAACTGCTCGGCCTCTACCTCGAAGACCGGCACAGCGACCACGACCGGCTGTTCCGGGACGAGACGGCACCGCACGAGGCGTACGTGCCGCTGCTCACCCGCGGGTGGAGCCACGACGTCAAGACCGACGGCACACAAACGTTCCTCACCCCGGAAGGACTCGGCGGCCTACGCCACCGCTACGCCATCAGCGGCTCCAGCGGGCCGGCCTGGCGGGCCTGGGGCGGGCACCCCAGCGAGCCGCACTGGACGGCACGCTTCTCGTTCGGCACGCCCACCACGCTCGTCGCAGCCTTCACCGCCTCGCTGATCTCCACCGAGCCACTGCACCGCACCGTCCAGGACGTCCCCGTCCACACCCGCCGCGCCCTCTACATCGCCACCACGACACCCAAGCAGCCTCACGGCAGCACACCTGTCGCCCCGCCACCTCCCGCCCCGGTTGCCAGCCGAACCCGATGACCTTCCCCACCCTCTGATCCAAGGAGTCCTCCTCCTAGTGCACGCACGCTTCGTTCGATCCGCCGCCGTCGCCGTCGCGGTGACCGGCACCCTCACCTGGGCGCCGGCCGCGAGCGCCCAGCCCTCCGAACCGACCCCCTCGGCCTCCGCCGAGACACCGGCCCCGGACGCGGGCAGCGTCGAGATCATCACCAAGGACCCGGCCGGGGACGCGCTCCCCGGCGCCGCATTCCTCCTGCTCGACTCCGCCGGCCAAGAAGCTGGACGGGGCAAGACCGACGCACAGGGGAAACTGACCTTCTCCGACCTCGCGCCGGGCGTCTACCGCCTCAAAGAAATCTCCAGCGGCAGCAGCCTTCACGACACCGCCGATGACCAGGACGTCATCGTCACCCCGGGCAACGCCACCCGGCTCACGGTCGTCGACCCGTTCACGGCCGCCTCGGTCCTGGTGAAGGGCAAGGACGACAAGACCGGCAAGCTGCTGCCAGGATCCACGGTCAACATCGGCAGCGGCGACAAAACCATACTGACGCTGACCACCGGCGCCGACGGAACGGCCAGCGGCAAGCTGCCCATCAACTCCCGTACCGGCACGGACTTCTGGGTCAAGCAGGTCAAGGCACCTGCGGGCTACAACATCTACAAGCCCTCGAAGGCGTTCAAGGCCAAGCCGGGCGATCCCGTGACCGTGACCGTCACCAACGCCAAGACCGCCACCACCCCGCCGCCCTCGGAGAAGCCGACAGACAAGCCCACCGAGAAGCCAAGCGACAAGCCCTCCCCGGACAAGCCCGGCAGGGATGAGGACACCCCGGCGCCGTCTGCCTCGGGTACTCCGACCTCCAACGAGTCCGCGTCGCCAGCTCCTTCCGGCTCGCTCGCGCACACCGGCGCCGACGCCACCCCGTGGCTGATCGGCGGCGCCGGAGTCCTGATCGTCGCCGGCGGAGGCGCTCTCTTCGCGGCCCGTCGCCGACGCACGGACGACTCCACCGACGACGGCTCCTCCGCGAGCTGACCCACCCACGGCCCTCCGCAAAGCCCCTGGAATTCACCCACTGATTCCGGGGGCTTTGTCATGGGCGCGTGTCCGATGCGAACGGAGGCGGGGCGCCACCCGCCGCACACGCGTGACCCTTGCATGGAGGGACGCCGAACCGTGAAGGCCCGTACGGATATTCGCCTTCAAGAGTGGACTCGCCACCCCGTGGGGGTCGGCCGGTGTCGAACGCCAGCGCGATGTCGCCTGGGTGCGGCACACTGCCGCCGGTATCAGCTTTCCCGGACCAAAGGAGCCGTCCCTGTGGCCGAACGAATCGTCGTCCCAGACCTGTGGACTGGGCGTTGCCAGTGTGGCGACCACGCGTACGAGGCGTCCGGTATTCCGGACGACCCCCACACCTGCTTCCCTGATGATTGAGTGAGTTCAAGGGGCTCACAGGGGTGGCAGATGGACGAGTGGTGGCTGGTGTTTGTGCCGGATCCGGAGCGGTGGGGGCCGCTGCCGGAGGAGGGGGTGCTGGGGGTCCGCGACCTGCCGGCGGCCTTGGACGCGGTGGGGCTTCGCCCAGGCGATCCGGTATTCGTTCGACCTGATTTCGTCGTGGACGCGGAGTTGTTGCAGTTCGCCCTCTCGTCGGATTTCCGCGACCTGGAACGGGAGTCGCGTCGGAATTACGCGACAGACATCCGTTTGCTGCTGTCGTGGCTTTGGCGGCGGGGTGTTCCCTGGCGGGCTGCGACAATTGCGGACTTGCGGGCGTACAAGCAATTCCGCGTCGACTCTCCGTTGAATCCGCAGCGGATCGGCGGAACGAAGTGGAACCGGGAGGCATCTGCGCTGACCCAGCTCTACAAATGGGCGAAGGTCAGCCCTCTCCCGGTAGATGTGGGTCGTCGCGCGGACCGATCGGCAAGTGCGCGAAGCTCTCGGGTGTCGTGGCTGACTCCGCGTACTTGGGGTCTGTGGCAAGACCTGGGCCTGCGAGGAGTTGGCCGAGATGGGGCGCCGTTGCCCGGCTGGGACGGGCGAACCGAACTGCGGAACACCGCGTTCGTGGGGCTGACGCTGAGCTCGGGCCTGCGACGGCAGGAGGCCGGCGCGATGCTGACGTTCGAAGTGCCGACCCGGCGTCTTCGATCTGGACGCTACTGCCATGGCCTGGTGGCCAGCGCCCTTTCGCGGTCGAAGCGTGACCGGACCTACTACGCGTCGATCGAGTCTGTACGCCAGCTCGGTGCCTACAGCGAGTCCGAGCGGGCGTGGGCTATTCAGCGCGCCCAGGTGGAGGGCCGCTACGAGAAGCTGCCGCTGATGCGGCTGGTCACGGACGTGTCGCCTGGCCCGGTTCCGGTCGTGCACTGGGTGGAGCGGGATGGGGCGGCAGGCAGGCGGGAATTGAGCCTGCTGGACTGGCGCGAGAGGCAGTGGTTGTTCGTCGAGGGACCACAGGGCCCGGAACCGGCGTGGTTGTGGTTGTCCGAGCAGGGCATGCCGATGCTGCCGGACCGGTGGAATACGGTGTTCTGGCAGGCCAACCAGCGGTGCGAGGAAGCTCTGTTGACGCCGGACGAGCGAGAGGTCCCGCGCCCGATGAGGTCTGCTGCGGTACGGGGGAGGGTCCCGTATGCGACGCCGCATTCCGCGCGTCACTCCATGGCGCTCTACATGCTGGTCGTGCTGAACGAGCTGATGGACAAGAAGTACGGGCTGACCGCCGCGGACCGGCGCGACTTCGCCCAGCTCTACGGCGACCCGTGGTGGCTGGTGAAGACCCTGTTGGGACACCGGGACGTGGAGACGACGAAGGAGCACTACCTCAACCCGGTCATGCACCTGCAGCTGGAGTCGATCCTCGCCTTCGACACCGAGGACGAGCACGGCGAGACGGACCAGACGAAGGATCTGAACGGCCTGTTCACCCGGCTGGCCCGGGAAACTTCCGGGATCCAGGACATCGAGGTGCTGTTCGACGCTCTCCCCGTCGCGGCGGCATCGTGAGCGGGCGGGGCCGCAAGGCCGTGCTGCCGCCGGCGGACTTCCAGGCGACCCAGCGCATCGCCGCCGACGGACTGCAGGTCACCGTGGTGAACGAGGAAGGCTTCGAGCGCGTCTTCGACTTCGCCGCGATTGCCGTTCCCCAGCCGATGCGCTGCTCTCTTGCGCGGGCGTTCGCCGAGCAGTCCATGGGGTGGAACAGCCACTCGAGCGGTGAGTCGTATTGGCGGTCCCTGGAGGTCTTCGCCAGGTTCCTCAAGGACCAGGGGCACCCAGCCGAAGACCTCGGCGACCTCACCTCGGCCATGCTCCGGCTCTGGCGCAACAACCACAAGGACACCCCCGGCGGGCGCGAGGCCCTGGGCAAGATGCGTACGCTGCTGAAACGCGAGCCGCGGCTGGCGCAGGGCCTGGCCGCCGAGGAACTGGCCCGCCCCGTCCCGAAGAAGGGCAAGCCGTCCAAGCAGTCCTACCGGCCGTCGGAGCGCGACCAGGTGCTGCTGGCCGCCGAACGGCAGTTCCGTGCCGCGCTGTTGCGGATACGGGAGAACACCACGTTGCTGACCCGCTACCGGGCAGGCGCGCTGGATCCGGACAGCCGTGACTGGAGGATCGGGGCGGTCCTCGATCACCTGGCTGCCACAGGCGAACTGCCCGGATACCCGGATAAAGACGGGAAGGTCTACACCCGGGCCGAAGGGCTGCTGCGCGGAAAGAACCGCGGGAAGACGACGGGCCGGCTGTTCTTGGCCCGGCCGGAACTGACGGCCCTGGCCGTGATGATGACGGACCGCTACGGCTGGAATCTGTCGGTCTACGACCGTCTGCACGTGCCCGTTATCACCCCGTCCGCGGGAGAGACGGCCACGGTTACCTACGAGGTCCTGGTGGAGAAGCGCCGCTCGGGCGAGGGGCGCTGGTTCGACACGGAGAACTACACGGACTCCGGCGCGGACTCGCCGGGCCGGCTCATCACCCAGGCCCTGGAAGCCACGCAGCACGGGCGAGCCTTGGCCGCTGCCCTGTCACCCGGCCA
The DNA here is from genome assembly GCF_052543235.1 of Streptomyces sp. SAS_272. Lineage (NCBI taxonomy): Bacteria > Bacillati > Actinomycetota > Actinomycetes > Kitasatosporales > Streptomycetaceae > Streptomyces > Streptomyces sp. SAS_272. Next base: position 197,778 of record NZ_JBMNDR010000005.1, read on the forward strand.
CGACCTGCTGATGGTCGCCCGCAACCGGCGCCGTACTGACGTGGACTCCAATCTGGACCGGCCCCGGAACGTCGGCCCGCTGTGCTTCGGGGTGTCCAAGGCCGATGCACGAGTATGGGCGAGCACTCACAAGATCGGCTCGCCCTTCCAGCGCGCCCGCAGGACCACCGTCACCACCACGGGCAAGCCGCTGCAGCACAAACGCGGCACCCACGAGAGCGTCTACGTCCTGCCCGACGAGAACGTCCAGGAGGCCGCCGTGGGCGTGATCGCGGCCGGCGCCGAGGAGGCCCTCGAACAGGCCCGCGACTACACCTTCAAGGGGCGGCTCTCGGACGCGGCCGAAGCGGCCCACCAGGAGACTGCGACCGCGGACTGTGCGGACGAGGAGACCAGCCCCTGGCCGGACCCGAGCGGGGGCTGCGGCGCCGACTTCCTGCTCTGCCTGTCCTGCGAGAACTCCCGGGTCCACACCGGCCACTACCCGCGTCTCGCGCTCCTGCGCCGCCAGTTGATATCGCTCCGCTCCGGTTGGCCGGAGAAACTCTGGCGCAAGCGATGGGACGAACACCTCCAGCGACTCGATGACCTGCGGGCAAAGGTCAACGAGAGCACCTGGGACGCCGCTCTGGCCCGGATCACCGACCGCGACCAAATGATCGTCGACCATCTGCTCAAGGGAGACCTCGCCCCGTGACGACAGCTCTGACCCTCGAGGCCGATCCCTACATCCTCCCCCTGCCGGAGCCGGAGAGCCCGGTGGTCCTGGACCGGTGGATCAGGGCCGGCAACACGCACCCCAACTCCCGGTACAGCGACGACGTCTGGTCGATGGGACCGCTGACCGACAACCCCGGGGAGAGCATCCACAAGATCAATTTGAGGAGGTGCCCCGCCTCCCTGCGGAGCGAGTTCAGGCACCTCATCTGGGTCCTGGTCAACGGCGAGCTGCGCCCCACCTACGTACAGGAACGGGGCTTTCAGAACCGGTCACGCGACGGCGTGATCAGCATGCGCGACAACATCCTGCAGTGGATGAAGTTCGCGCGCTGGCTCGACCGGCAAGGCGTGTCCCAGGCCAGTGACTGCACCGTGGAGCACTGGAAGGCGTACGCCGCCAAGTGCACCAGCGGCTGCACTCGCGATCATGCCCTGACGGTTCTGCGCTGGCTCTCGGACCTGTGGGCCTTCGACCAGCTGTCCGTTAGCCCCTGCGGCATTACGCAGCCGCCCTGGGAGAGCGAGGGCATCGACGACTACCTGCCGGCCGCGACGGGGGAAGCGGGCGGGGAGAACAAAACCGAGCCACTGGACCCGACCGTGATCGGCCCCTTGCTGACCTGGTCGATCCGCCTGGTCGAGGACTTCTCCGACGACATCCTGGCCGCCTGGGCCGAGCGCCGCCGCATGCACGCCCGCGTGAAGGCCACCCCCAGCACCCGAGGGGGCCTGGCGGCCGTCAAGAACTATCTGCAGCCGCTGCTCGATTCCGGGGCCCTCCTGCCCGCCACCGTGAGCCGAAAGCACGGCATCACCCTGGCCCACCACTACGTCGCCGCGGTCACGGGAGCCAGCTGGAACCAGGTCCACGACTTCTCTACTCGGCGCGGGCTCCGTGCTCTCGTCGCCCGGCGGCCCGGCCCCAGCCCGATGCAGGTGCCGGTGACGGGCCGGATCGAGGGGCGTCCCTGGCGCGAGTTCATGGACTATGAGGAGACGCCGATCCTGGTACGGCACCTGGCCACGGCCGCCGCCATCGTCATCCTGTACTTGACCGGGATGCGCCCCCAGGAGGCCCAATCGCTGCGGTCCGGCTGCTGCCCCGATCCGGAAGCCAACGAGGACGGCTCCATGCCGCGGCATCTGATCCGATCTCACCACTACAAGAACGTCCGCGACTCCGACGGCCACCACATCTCCGCTGGTGAGGAGCGCGTCGTCCCCTGGGTCGCGATCACCCCCGTCGTGAACGCCATCCGTGTCCTGGAACGCATCGTCCCCAAGGGCGAGCTGTTGTTCAGCTCCACCCACCACGATGTCATCGGCCAGCGCAAGCACCACGGTGCGCTGAAGCGCGCCAGCCTGGGCCGCCGGGTCGAGAATCTCGTGTCATGGATCAACCAGGAGGCCACCGCCCAGGGCCTGCCCGCCCAGATGGTGCCCGAGGACCCGCACGGCAACCTGGGACTGAGCCGTCTGCGCAGAACCCTCGCTTGGCACATCGCCCGCCGCCCCGGCGGTCTGGTCGCCCTCGCCATCCAGTACGGACACATGCGCACCGCCCTGGACGCCCGCACCTCCACCGGCTATGGCAACCGCGAGCGTCGGGGGTTCCACGGGGAGCTCGACGTCGAGACCGCTCTCGCCGCCGCACAGACCGCAGCACGGCTGCGCGACGCCGCAGCGGCCGGCGAGAAGATCTCCGGTCCCGCCGCTCGACGGGCTCTCATCGGGGCAACCTCGATCCCCAGCTTCGAAGGCGCCCTGACCACCCCGAAGGCCGCCGCCAAGTTCCTCGCGCGCGACGGCCTCGTGCTCTTCGACAACCCCGACGCGTTCCTCCTCTGCGCCTTCAAGCGCGACACCGCCCTGTGCGACCCGGATCCCGGGGCGACGGCACCCAACCAGTTCGCCTGCCAGCTCGGCTGCGGCAACGCGATCCGCACCGACAGCCACGCGCAGGCCGCGCGGGAGCACGCTGATCGGCTCGATGCGAGGGCAGCCCTTGTGCCCCAGCCCCTGGGCGACCGGCTTCGCCTGACCGCCGACCGCTTCCGCGCTCTCGCCGACGCCCACGACGCCGCCGCCCAGACCGCCGAGGAGGCCATCGCATGAACCAGCAGCACGACGACGAACGCTCCCGCATCCGCACGGCCATGGACCGCCTCCTGGCCGGCCAGCCCACCAGCTCCAACGGCAGCCTCACGGTGGTCGCACTCGCCGCAGAGGCCGGTGTCCACCGCATGGCGCTGCAAAAGCGCCACGCCGACCTCAAGGAGGAGTTCTACGCGCGGGTGCGTACAGAAACGCACCAGACACCGGAGGTCGAAAAGCGGCTTCGCAAAGAGGTGGTCCGCCTGAAGGAAGCTCTCAAGGACTCCCGGGCTGCCGAGGCCAAGTCCCGGCATCGAGCGGAGCAACTGGCCCTCGCGGCAGCCGTCCTCATCCTCCGGCAACCCGACAACCACGACCAGCCTGTTCCCGACAACGTCATCCCGCTCCGCCCGTCCGGCGATTAAGGAGAGCAGGCCGTCACGCGGCCACGCCGAGTTCCTTGCGGGTCCGGTGGATGAACTCCCGCACGGCCGGCTCGCGCCGCCAGGGGCGAGGGCGGTGTTGAACTCGCGGACATAGTCCTTGGCCTGGCTCGACTGGACGCGGGCGAGGATGTCGACGGACCGGTTGCCGAGCTCGAGGCCGTGGGGCTCACGTCCTCACTCAGCTATGGCTGCTCGATCGTGAAGGCGCCGCCGGTACAGGTGAGCCGCAGTAGCCGAGCCAGGGAGTGCGGGACCGCGCGCAGCCGCAGCTCGCTCCCGCCGGCCTTGGCCGCGTGGGCGGCGGCCAGCAGCGCGGACAGACCGGTGCAGTCGATGAAGGTCAGCTGGCCGCAGTCCACGTCGATGTGCCCTGTTCTCGTATAGCTACGGCCAACGGACATGTAGCGCTGGGTCACGCTCAGCGCTGCGTACCCTCTCCGGGGCTCAGGCTTGGTGATCACAGACCGGCTACGCACTCAGTACACAGCCTTCACGTAGCGCATGATGCCCTTGCTGCCTCATTCATCCCTGGGGGGACCATGCGCACCACAACCACGGCGGCGGCCCTGCTCGCCACCGCCCTCGCGAGCATCGCCCTTACCGCCTGCTCCAGCGGCGAAGACTTTGCGGCCACCCACGACGGCTACACCGCAACGCAAGTCTTCTGCGCCGACCTCGCCGCCCTCAACCAGATCGGTGAGGCCCGCGACAGCGGCGACTTCGGCGGCCCCGATGACGACCAGATCGCCAAAGCGCAAGACGAGTTGCAGGACGCTGCGAACCACATAGCCGCGCGGGACCCGAAGTGGAACGAGCTCGGCGAAGTCACCACTGGGCTGATCTCCGGAGACAGCGGGATCCCATTCGGAACGGACACGCAATACCAGCAAGCCGTGGACTACTGCACCTCACACGACCAGTACCTCGACTACGGGGTTTGACCGACGTCACCGCCAGGAGACCCGTCCCCCGCACCCGTACCACCACACATGGCCGCCGCCCGCCCTCTGGTGGTGTGTAGCTCTCTGTGACGACCAAAGCGTCATCAGCAAGGCTGCCCGCAACCGCCATTGCGTCCTTCGCCACTCGTCGTCTGTATGTGTGGGGCCGTTCCGATCGAGCAGTGTCAGACGTGCCCGTTAGGGTCCTAGGCGATGGCGCCGGTCGGTGTTGGAGGAAGCATGGCAAGACAGATGCGTGAAGAGGCGTTCCGAGTAGAGCAGGAGCAGGGGCGTTACGCTCCGCATGTCCGTCCGATCAACGAGATGGTCGACATCTTGCGCGATCAGGACGAGCGTGGCTGGATGCCGCATGTCGCACCCTGGCACGGGGGAGCGGAGGCTCGCGTCTTGTCCATTCTGCGGGACCCGGGCCCCAAGACGCAGGAAGGCGCCGGCTCGGGATTCCTGTGTGTGGAAAACGATGACCCGACGGCGGAGCTTCAGGCCCAGATCTTCGAGGAGGCCGGGATAGCGCCGCGCGACGTCACTCCCTGGAACGCCTATCCCTGGTACATCAACCGCTCGCCGAACGCTGCTGAGCTCCAGGCCGGTGCCGAGGTCCTGAAGCAGCTGCTGGGGCTGATGCCAAAGGCAGAGGTCGTGCTCCTCCAGGGCAACGAAGCCCAGGACGTGTGGCGCCGCCTGCTCAAGACGCACCCCGGAGTCGTCCGTGAACGGAGTCTGAAGGTGGTCAGCACCTACCACCCGGGACGGCAGGCTCTCTTCGTGCGAGACCCGGATGAACGCGCCCGCCGCGCACAGCACAGAGTCGACTCCTGCCAGACCGTCGGTGACGTGCTCCGTGGCGAGGGCGGGCAGAGGTAGGGTCCGCGCACGGATCAGGCCGTGGAGCAGCTTGGCGATGGGCGAGGGGTAGCGCCGGGGTGAGGGGGCGAAATGGCACAGGCGACGCGCTGGAGGTTCCGCGAGTGCGACGCGGAGATCCGAGGGGCAGCGCTCAGTCCCGAGAGGTCAACGAACCAGATCAACCCCACGCGCCACTCTGGTCATCGTGTGGCCCTGGACCCGTGGCCGAAGGGACGCGCCAACGCGTACGACACGTCTGGCTCCGGGTGGGTTGTGTACACCCGCGAGCCCCGCAGGTGGCGGCAGCGCTGGGACAGCCTTGCCCTGTCGACCCGCGTCTTGGTCACCGTTGGCGAGATTAGAGACCCTCTCTCCTACTGCCCTGAGGCCCGCGTTCGACATAATTCGTCTGGCCTGGAGGCGCGAAGTGCCTGCTGACCTGCAGGTTCTCCGCCTGCGCCCCGAATCGCCCGTTTCTCTAGGCATAGAGAAACGGGCAGGTCAGCGGCCTGGCCGATCAGGCCGCTGGGCCAACAATGGGCCGAAGTAGGGTGGCGACAAGGCCCCCTGAAACGGGGCAAGTTGGCGACCTCAGGGCGAGGTCCGTGATCGACGCTCTATCGTCAATCAGCAGCAGCTTCGAGACGGCCTTCGGTCAGGTCCTCGGAGACCGCACCGGAGAGCCTCGCCACCTGCGGAAACGTGAGCGCCTAGAGAAACGACCTGCGGCAGCCGAGAAGGTGAAGCCGCAGGCCAGCGGGCATGTCGTTGCTCCAGAGGCTCCGAATTACGTCGAACCCGGGTGAGGACTCCACGAAGTGAACGCAGAATTCTGGGTCGCCGTCTTCGCTGCAGGCGTCGCCCTCATCGCGCTGATCAGCAGCGCGGTCAGCGCCGCCAGAGCCCGCGTCAAAACCATCGAAGACGCATATATCGCACGCTACTGGCAAATCCTCGACGGCTTCCCCTCCCTGGCCCTCGTCGCCGAGGACGGCACAGCATGCAGCAGCGAGGAACTCAAAGCCGTGCGCCTGTACTTGCGGCTTTGTGAAGACGAGCTGGAACTGCGTGAGTTGGGCTGGGTCGGAGGCGAGACCTGGGAGCAATGGCGCCCCGGTATCCGAGCCCAGCTCAACCAGTGGCTCGTCGCCGCCGAATGGGCCCTCATACGCGACTGCCATCGCGCACCCCACCAGTTCATGCTACTGCGCGAATTGGACGCCACCCCTGACTATGATCCCTACCGGCACCGCCCCTACATTGGCCGCTTCACGCGCCAATGGCGGGGACTGTGATTGTCCCTGCGGCAACCGAACGGCATGGAGACAGGCGGCACGGCCCCTCCAGGCCATGAAGACCGGCCGCAGCCTGCTCCTTACCTTCCGGTGCTCATGCCCCGACGGTAGGGAACCCCCGGCCCTCTGCGAGCACAGGTTCCGGTCACCCAAGCGCACTTATACATGTAGAGGGCTTCCACATCAGGTTCTTAGCCGATGCTGGTGTCTGTCGCAGGAGCCTTTCGGGCGTTGTTCCTGAGGTTGGCGAAGGGCAGGGCTCCTCCGTGGAGTTCTTTGAACTCGTCGATCAGGTCCTGCTCAGCCTCACCCGCATCGTCCTCGGTCGTCGGCCGCCAGGCGACGAGCAGTGCGTCCGAGTCGGCCAGCTGCCAGATGTAGCGTCCGCCCCAGTGGCCGGCCAGCAGGCCGGTGCCGTGGCGGCGGTAGTCGGCAAGCCGCTGATTCAGTCCGTCCTGGCCCGCGGCCTTGCCGATGTACACGACCGTTGCCCCGTCCACCCAGGCATCGCCGAGCTTGTCGGCCGTCACGGACGGGTCGCGGCCTTTGAGGTGTCCGGCAGGGCTGGTGGGGAGGAACGACGGGGGCGAGGTGTCTGTGCGGATCACCACGTAGATTCCGTGCCCGGTGGGGACGTTGCTGCCGGGCAGTTCACGGAACGGCACGAAGCCGCGGAAGCCGCGTGCGGTCAGGGTCCTCTGTGTCAGCTCTGGTGTCGGGCTCATACTAGGCATCGTGCCAGGCGCATCTGACAGTCCTCGGCGGTAGGTGTCGTACTGCAGCCGGGGGGGGGGGGGGGGGGGGGGGGGG